>NZ_RZSR01000140.1:0-8919 GCF_004023265.1 Mesorhizobium sp. M1A.F.Ca.IN.020.06.1.1 | reverse complement strand
CCCAGAACCCGTTCTGCGGTCCAAAAGTGTCGACCATCCAGCCGGCGGCGAAGGAGCCAAGCGCAATGCCGATGCCGATCCCGGTGGTCACCCAGGTCACGCCTTCCGTGAGCATTGCCGGCGGCACGTGGCGTTCGATCAGGCCAAAGGCGGTGATGAAGGTCGGCGAGATGGCAACGCCGCTGACGAAGACGGCTAGCGCCAGGGTCGGCACCGTGTCGGCAAAAAGCAGCGGCAGCGTGGTGAGCGCGATGACGGCGACCGCTATCGCGAGTTGGCGTTGCAGCGGCGTGCGCAAACTGAGCGCGCCGACGATGATGCCGAGCAGGAAGGATCCCAGTGCATAGACGCCGATGACGAGGCTGGCTGCTTCGGGCTGGCCGAGCTCTTCGGTAATGGCAACGGTGGTGACTTCCGTGGTTGCGAAGGTCGCGCCGACAAAGATCAGCGCGACGGTGATGATCTGCACCGGCCGCAGGCGGATCGCCGAACCGGCCGCGCCATCCTCGGCCGGACGAATGGGCGGTTCCGTCGAACGCTGCAGCAGGAATGCCGCCGAGCCGAAGGCGAGCAGCAAGGTGCTCACCACCATCCCGGCTTCCGGAAACAGCGTGGCACTCAAGCCCACCGACAGCGATGCCCCAGCGACATAGACCAGCTCGTCCGCGGCCGATTCCAAGGCGAAGGCGGTATTGAGCTCGGGGCGGTCGCGAAAAATCTCGGTCCAGCGCGCCCTGACCAGCGCCGGGATGCTGGGCATTAACGCGGCAAGCAGCGCGGATAGGAACAAGGTCCACACCGGCCAGTGCTGGTTGGCCGCGACGATCAAGGTTGCGAAGGCAAGCGCCGAGACAAGTGTCGTCGGCACGGCAATCCGGCTCTGGCCGAGGCGGTCGACCAGCCGCGAGACCTGCGGCGACAGGAAGGCGTTGACCAAAGCGTATGTGGCCGAGACGGCGCCGGCCAGCCAGTACTCGCCATGCGTTTGTGACAGCATCGCCACAATGCCGATCGGCGCCATGGCGATCGGCAGCCGGGCGATGAAGGCTGCCGCGGCGAAGCTCTTCGTGCCAGGAGCCCGAAAGATTTCCGAATATGGGTTTCGCATGGTCCTGTTCCTCGACAAGGGAAAGTGCCGCAATTACATACGCAGCGTATGAATGGCAGATAGTTCATACGTCGCGTATGTCAATTAGCATACGACGCGTATGTGAATAAGGCCAGGAGCCATGCATAAGCCCCGCAAGGAGATGATCGCCGAGACGCGCGCCAAGCTGATCGCGGCCGCGCGCTATGCCTTCGGCACGATCGGCTATGCCGAGGCCTCGATGGACGATTTCACCGCTTCGGCGGGTCTGACGCGCGGCGCGCTCTATCATCATTTCGGCGACAAGAAGGGGCTGCTGCAGGCGGTGATCGCCGAGATCGACGCCGAGATGGCGGCGCGGGTGAACGAGGTGGCCTCGCGGGCGCCTACTCGCTGGCAGCATTTCGTCGACGAATGCACCACCTATATCGAGATGGCGCTTGAACCGGAAATCCAGCGCATCATGTTCAGGGACGGCCCGGCCGTGCTCGGCGATCCGGCTCAGTGGCCCAACGCCAGCGCCTGCACGGCTTCAATGACCGATCACCTGTCAAAGCTGCAGGAGGAGGGCGTCGTCGTTCCCGATCTCGACCCCGAGACCGCAGCGCGGCTCATCAACGGCGCCAGTAGCCAGGCCTCGCAGCGCATCGCCAATGCCAAGGATCCGGAAGCGACGTCGAAGAAGGTTGTGGCGGCGTTCAAGCAGCTGCTGGAAGGCCTGAAAACCAAATAGCATCCGGTCGCGGCGTTCCGGGCAATCACTCGGGTCCGCGCTGCCTCAGACAATTGTCCCCCGCTCAAAATCCCTCCGACATTGACTTTGGCAGGAGCGAGCGCATCCTCTCCCGCCAATTCTCTGAGGCGGAGGGTCGGGGCCATGTGGGACTTCAGCATCGGCCGGTCGGTGTCCATCATGATGCGGACGTGGCCGTTCATCGTCTTTCGCATCATCGTCTATTTCGGCATCACGGTGGCCTACATAACAGCGACCGGCACCGGCGCCAGCGTCGGTTACGGCGTCGGCCACATCTCGACCGATCCGGACGGGCCGATGTCCTTTGCCTTGTGGGGTGGGATCGTCGGCTTCGGCGTGGTCTCGATCGCCGTCTACTGGATCCGCGAATACATTCTCTATGTGCTCAAGGCCGGCCATATCGCCGTCATGGTCCATCTGATCGACGGGCAGGAAGTTCCCGACGGCCAGGGCCAGATCGCCTATGCGCGCGAAGTGGTGACGAAGCGCTTCGCCGAGGCCAACATCCTTTTCGTCGTCGACCAGCTGGTGAAAGGCGCCATCCGCGCCATCACCGGGCTGATCGGCGGCATTGCTGCATTCCTACCCATTCCAGGCTTGAGCGGTCTGGTGAGCTTCATCAACACCGTGATCCGCCTGTCGCTGACCTATGTCGACGAGATCATCCTCGGCTACAACATCCGCACCAATTCCAACTCGCCTTTCGAGACCGCCAGGCAAGGCGTCGTGCTCTATGCGCAGAACGGCAAGTTGATGGTCAAGAACGCCGTCTGGCTGGCGGTGATCATGTGGGGTGTTTCCTTCGTCATCTTCCTTTTAATGCTGGCGCCCGCCGCCGCGATCCTCTGGGCCATGCCGGGCCAGCTTGCCGGCTGGGCCTTCGTGTTGGCCATCGTCTTCGCCTGGGCCTTCAAGGCGGCTTTCATCGAGCCCTTCGCCATCGCTTCGCTGATGCAGGTCTACTTCGCCGCCATCGAGGGCCAGGTCCCCAATCCGGAATGGGACCGGCGCCTGGCCGAAGCCTCGTCCAAGTTCAGGGAATTGCGCGACAAGGCGCTCAGCCCCTTCGGCGGCTCGCGCTGGGATTCGCCAAGGACCGCTTGACTAGAGTCAGAGGAGATGCCCCGCCAATGGAAGGATCGCCGCCAGCATCTGGCGCGAACGCCAGCCTAGCAGCGGCCTTGTCAAGCTACTTGGGCGCCGCGAGTGCTCGGGCGAGCTATTCACGTGCAGGGCTGGCGTCAGGAGTGCTTGAGTTAGCGCGGTCCATATGCGCCCCAGTAACGCCACCGGCAGGTAGCGTATCGATGTTTGACGCCGCAGAGAACACCGTCGACGATCAACGCTAGATCGCCGATGCTCGGCTTCTATCGAGATAAATTTGTCGCAACCGCCGGGTGACTACGCCCGGCAGCCCGTTGCCGATCGGCGCACCATCCATCCTGACCACCGGGTTCACCAGCCCGGATGATGACGTTGAAAACGCCTCCGTCGCAAGTCTGGCCTCTACTACCGTGAATGGGCGCTCCTCCACCCGCAGATGAAGTTCACTTGCGCACTGCAGAACGACTGCCCGGGTAATCCCGTGCAGGATATCGCTCGAGAGATCCCGCGTGACGATCGTCCCATCCGAAGTCACGATATGGGCGTTGTTGGAAGAGCCTTCCGTGACGTAACCATCCCTCACTAGCCATGCGTCATCGGCGCCGCGTGATTTCGCCTGCATTTTGGCCATGGAGGGATACAGGAGTTGCACCGTTTTGATGTCGCAGCGCCGCCACCGGAGATCTTCCACGGTTATGACGTGCTGGCCGCGTATGGCGACCGGATTTTCGACAAGTGCCTTCTCTTGTGTGAAGAGCACCACGGTGTTCGGCGTATCCCGAGTAGGAAATATGAAATCGCGGTCGGCCGCGCCCCGGGTGATCTGCAAATAGACAAGTCCCTCGGATACATTGTTCCGTCCAATGAGCTCCCTGTGGATCTTCAAAAGATCTGCTTCGGTCAGGGAGAACGGCATATCGAGCTCACGGAGCGATCGCCGCAGGCGCGCCATGTGACTGGCAAAATCGACGAGCTTGCCATCAAGAACGAGCGTGACCTCATAGACTCCGTCGGCGAACAGGAAGCCCCGATCGAAGACCGAGATACGGGCCTCGCTTTCCGGTAGATAGGATCCACTCACATAGACTTGGCGCATTGATAGACCTCAAAAATGCAGACCACGCTCACGGCCTTGAGCGAAACTATTGAACTCTTGTCAGGGTGCAGGCCTAGGCAGCTTTAAGCGCAATAGCGGCGCTGCCATCCTGCACCCCTCGACTGCGAAAACGCTATTCGCCAGACAGCAGGCGGCTAAGGTCAGGCACAGCCCCGAGAAATTCGTCGGTTCACTCCACAGCGCTTCGCAGCGCGGCGACAAAGGCATCAAGATCGCGCTTAAGCATGTAAATGTGTGGCGAAACCCGCAAACCCTCGACGTGCTCGACCTTGCGGTATTTCACGTGGACCTGGTGTTTCTCGCGAAGGTCGCGCTCGAGTTGCTGCATGTCGATGCTGTCGATCGAAAACAGACTTATCGCAGCGAGGCTGTCCGTGTCGGTCGGCGTATGGAGCCTGAAACCGGGAATGTCCTGGACGAGACCTACCCAATATCGGGTGAGTTCGCGCAGTCGCGCATGCATCCGTTCCGCGCCGATCGCCTTGTGGAATTGAATTGCGGGCGCGATTCCTGCCTGGACAGCGGAATTGTAGGTGCCGAGATTCCAATGGTCGAATCTGTCTATGTGCACCGCGGGCTGGTCGAAAGGTGCAAGCAATGGCCAGGTGGTATCGATCCGGCGTTCGCTGACGACCAGCATCCCGTTGCCGATAGGAGCACCGAGCCACTTGTGCAGGCTGGTGACAAAAAAATCGCAATCGAGTTCGCGGAAGCTGACCGGCATCTGAGCAAAAGTCTGGGCACCGTCGACGACAGTCATGATGTCGCGCTCCCGCGCGATCTCGCAGAGCCGGTTCACCGGCAGGACACGCCCGTTCCAGTGGTACATGTGAGTCAGCTGCAGGACGCGGGTACGCGGGGTCATCGCCTGAACATAGGATTCGATGATGTCGTCGTCGCTGTCCATGAGGTCGAAGGTGCAGTTTACAACCTCGATGCCCTCGCGCTGTTGCCGCTGCAGCCAGCCCGCACGAACGCTGGGGTAGTCCCAAGGCGAGATCAGCACTTGATCGCCCTTAGTCAGCGGTATTCCGAAGATCGCTGTCGAAAGACCCTCCGACGAATTCCGGTTCAGCGCGATCTCTCCGGGGCTGCAATCGATCAGTTCCGCCAGCTCGCGTTTGATATGAGGAAGTGCTGTGTCGAGCTTGCTCCACATATTGTAGTCGGGATTGCGACTGATGAAGCGGTAGGCGTCAACCGTCGCTTCCTCGACAACAGTCGGTGGGGGACTGACCGCGGCGTTGTTCAAGTTGAGGAGTGGTTCTTGCGGCGGGTATTTTGCGCGGATGCGCTCCCATTCCGCTTCGTCCTCATGTTCGGCGGACCGATCTATTGCAAAAAAATTCATGGGAACGCGCCGGGTCTCATCTATGGCCCGACAATAAGCGCCGTAGCCCAGCTCAATCTGCCTATTCACATGAGAAGACAGAATTTAATTGCGAACGCCGGTGAATTCGCGAGACGTTGAAGCCCGAGAACGACATCGCTTGGCACAGGGTTAGCCGTGAGGAAGCGAGTGCGGAGATCCGGCCCAATCACGCCAAGAAGAACCGTCACGTTGTCAAGCGATGCGCGAACAATCCCCGGTTTCTGAGAGCGGGCAACGACGGTCAGGCCTGCCAATGCGCCATTGCGCAAACGCGAAGCGCGATGGCGCGTTGCGGTTGGTGCGGGTCTATGGAACGCCGAGCGGTTCTAAGGCTTCAATCGTTCTCCGAGACGAGCGATCGCCGATTTGAGCGGCGCCTCGCCGGCGCCGCAAAAGGTCTCGCTCATCACCAGCTCGGGCAGCGGCAGGCGCTTGCCCCAGCCATGCGCTTCGAGGTCGGGCCTTGGCGCGAATTCCGAGACGCGGCCGACGCAGAGATAGGCGATCGGCGTGACGTGCTCGGGGATCGACAGCAGTCGCTTCAGCGCTTCGGGCTCGATGATGCTCACCCAGCCAACCCCGACGCCTTCCGCCCGCGCCGCGAGCCAGAAATTCTGCACCGCGCAGACGGTGCTGTAGAGGTCCATCTCCGGATTGTGCCAGCGCCCGAGCGGCGAGTTCTTCGAGCGCTGGCGGTCGCAGGTGATGCAGAGGTTGAGCGCGCTTTCGCAGATGCCCTCGAGCTTCAGCTTGCGGTAGAGCGCCCGCCGCTCCACCTCGATCGCCGGCAGTTCCTGTTCGCGCGCGGCGAGGAAAAGGTCGCGCACCTGCCGCCGCCTTGTGGCGTCCCGGATGATGATGAAGTTCCAGGGCTGCATGTAGCCGACCGACGGCGCGTGGTGTGCCGCGGTGAGCAGCCGCGCCAAAACGCCGTCGTCGAGATCGTCGGTAAGGAAATGGCTGCGCACGTCGCGCCGGGTGAACATGGCCCGGTAGACGGCGTCGCGCGCCAATTGGTCAAAGTCATCGCCGCCGGCGGCGGCTGTTCGTGCCTGCATCGCTTGTCCCCTTGCGATAAGCAGTCCTCCGCCTGACCATGCGGATGACCATGTCTGCCGGGCCGGTCTTCTGGCTCGGGATCGACCCGCATCCGGCGCCTTCCCGTCTGGGACAGTGGCGTTTGCCGGCGCGGTCCCCCTCACAGCGTTGGGCACGCCACGGATTTCAACCGTGTTCCCGATTCTCCCGCGTTGCGGGCACCAGGCAGCGACGCGACCTTATCGCGAAGCCGAGGCCGGGCCAATGCCGCCAGCGACACGATTGGGCGCGATTTCCCCAATCATTCGGCGCTGAAACATGGCTATCCGTGCGACAGGTGCCTAGATTAGGCGCCATGACCACTCGTCTTTACACTCATCCGGTATTCCTGGAACACCTCACGCCGCCCGGCCACCCCGAGCGGCCCGACCGTTTGCGCGCCATCGAGCGCGTGCTCGACGACGAGGCTTTTTCGGCCCTCGACCGCGTCGAGGCGCCGGAAGGCGACGAGGCGACTATCCTTTACGCGCATCCGGAGGATTTCGTCGGCCGTGTCCGCGCTGCGATTCCCGAGACGGGGATCGTCTCGATCGATGCCGACACCAGCGCCAGCCCGAAAAGCTGGCAGGCCGCGGTGACGGCGATCGGCGCGGCGAACGCCGCCGTCGACGATGTGTTCGAGGGCCGTGCCGCCAATGTCTTCGTTGCCGCGCGTCCGCCCGGCCATCACGCCGAAAAAGCGACCGCGATGGGCTTTTGCCTGTTCAACACCGCGGCGATCGCCGCCCGTTATGCGCAGGAGAAGCATCTGGCCGAGCGCGTCGCCATCGTCGATTGGGATGTGCATCACGGCAACGGCACGCAGGACATTTTCTGGGACGATCCGTCGGTGCTCTATTGCTCGACCCACCAGATGCCGCTTTATCCGGGCACCGGTGCCAAGAGCGAGACCGGCGCCGGCAACATCGTCAACGCGCCGCTTGCGCCGAGCACCGGCAGCGACACGTTCCGCGACGCCTTCCTGTCGCGCGTGCTGCCGTCGATCGACGCCTTCCAGCCGGATCTGATCATCATTTCCGCCGGTTTCGATGCGCACCATCGCGATCCGCTGGCCGCGATCAACCTGACCGAGGATGATTTCGACTGGGCGACCGGCCAGCTGATGGAGCGCGCCGGGCGCCACAGCGGCAACCGGCTCGTCAGCCTGCTGGAGGGCGGTTACGATCTGCAAGGATTGGCATTTTCGGTCGCCGCCCATGTCGGGCGGCTGATGAAGGGATGAATGATGGCTGATGAAGCTAACCAAGACGTCAAGGCGATGAGCTTCGAACAGGCGCTCGACGCGCTGGAGAAGATCGTCGATGATCTGGAGCGCGGCGACGTTCCGCTCGACCAGTCGATCAAGATCTACGAGCGCGGCGAGGCGCTGAAGGCTCATTGCGACCGCTTGCTCAAGGCCGCCGAGGACAAGGTCGAGAAGATCAGGCTCTCGCGCGACGGCAAGCCGGTTGGAACGGAGCCGCTCGACGCCGAGTGAGGTGTATTGATATTCAGGTGAGGCCGCCTGCAAACGCGGCTTTCTGCGGTTCCGGTGCTCACGTCCTTCAAGTACGCTCCGGTCCGGTTCTCGGAACCCGCCATTTTCGGCTCGGTCTGACCTGAATCTCAACACACCTCGGTGCACAATGTCAGACCGGTTCGGGCAGAAAGCAGGTAAGGAGTTAAAGCATGTGCCGAAACATCAAGACCCTGTTCAACTTCGATCCGCCGGCGACCGACGACGAGGTCCATGACGCGGCGCTGCAGTTCGTTCGCAAGCTGAGCGGCGCGACCAAGCCGTCCAAGCGCAACGAGCATGCCTTCAACCACGCCGTCGAGGCGATCGCCGCCGCCGCGCGCGAGCTGCTTGACAGCCTCGAAACCACCCAGCATCCGCGCAACCGCGAGGAAGAGGCCGCCAAGGCGAAGGCCCGATCCGCGCTCCGCTTCGCCTGACGCCGGTCATGAGCTTCTTTCCGGGCAACGATCCTGAGGCCGGCGACGCCTTCGCCTGCGACCAGATCGAGTTGATGGTCATTCCGAACGCCAAGGACATTGGCGGCTTCGAGGTTCGCCGCGCCTTGCCGACGGCGAAGCGCAGGCTGGTCGGTCCGTTCATCTTCTTCGACCGCATGGGTCCGGCCATCCTGCGCGCCGGCCATGCGATCGACGTGCGCCCGCATCCGCATATCGGGCTTTCCACCGTCACTTATCTGTTCGACGGCAAGATCAGGCATCGCGACTCGCTCGGCACCGAAATGGTGATCGCGCCGGGCGACGTGAATTTGATGACCGCCGGCCGCGGCATCGTTCATTCCGAGCGCACGCCCGAGGAATTGCGCGGCGCGCCGATGTCGATTTCCGGCCTGCAAACCTGGCTGGCGCTGCCGGACAGCAAGGAAGAAATC
>NZ_RZSR01001401.1:0-1079 GCF_004023265.1 Mesorhizobium sp. M1A.F.Ca.IN.020.06.1.1 | reverse complement strand
GGTCCGGCAGATCGCGCGCGGCGACCTGGATGCCGGCCTCGGGACGCGACAGCACCTGGGTGCCGCGAAAATGGTTGGCGATGGCGATCAGGCTGCGCGGCGCCAGGATATCGAAATCCTTGCCGGCCCAGGCTGCCTCCGGCCCGCAGGCGAACGGACAGATCAGCCCTTTGCCTTCGGCGTTGGCGCCGATCGCCGCCGGCAGCGCGCCGGCGACAGCGGCAATGGTGCCGTCGAGCGACAATTCGCCGAGCACGACATAGCTGGCCAGCATATCGCCAGGAATGGCGCCGAGCGCGGCCATCAATCCGAGCGCGATCGGCAGATCGTAATGGCTGCCTTCCTTGGGCAGGTCCGCCGGCGCGAGATTCACCGTCACCTTCTTCGACGGCATCGACAGGCCGGACGCATGAAGCGCGGCCTGCACGCGTTCCCGGCTCTCTGCCACCGCCTTGTCCGGCAAACCGACGATCTGCATCCCGACCTTGCCCGGCGCGATCATCACCTGGACATCGACCGGCACGGCCTCGATGCCCTGGAAAGCCACCGTGCGAACCCGCGCTACCATCTTGTCTCAAGCCCCCGGATACCGGCTCGCTCGCCGGTCCTGCGATCAGGCGGCGAGCGGGATCAGGTTAGACAACCACAGATTTGCAGCTTAAGCAAGAACATTACGGGAACATACGGTCCCGCCCACCGGGCAGCTGAGGGGCGCTACTTCCGCTTCCCTTCCACGCAGTCCCAGAACAGGGCAGCAATGTCCGCGCCGCCGAAGCGCCGCACCTCGCGCACGCCGGTCGGCGAGGTGACGTTGATCTCGGTCATGTAGTCGCCGATGACATCGATGCCGACGAGGATGAAGCCGCGTTCCCTGAGCGCCGGCCCGATGCGGGCACAGATCTCGCGTTCGCGCTCCGTCAGCTCGGTCTTCTCGGCGCGGCCGCCGACATGCATGTTGGAGCGCGAATCGTGCTCGGCCGGCACGCGGTTGATGGCGCCCACCGGCTCGCCGTCGATCAGGATGATGCGCTTGTCGCCCTTGCGCACGTCCTTGAGGTAGCGCTGCACGATATAGGGCT
>NZ_RZSR01001400.1:0-1081 GCF_004023265.1 Mesorhizobium sp. M1A.F.Ca.IN.020.06.1.1 | reverse complement strand
GACCTTACCGCGCGCCGAGGCGCAGGAGCGGCTCTATCGCGATGTGCTCGAGGCGGCGCGCGGCAAGCCGGTCACCTTCCGTACCATCGACATCGGCGGCGACAAGGTGCTGCCCTATTTCAAGGGCGCGGTGCAAGAGGAAAACCCGGCACTCGGCTGGCGGGCGATCCGGCTCACCCTCGACCGCCCCGGCCTCCTCAGGACACAGATCCGCGCGCTGCTCAAGGCTTGCGGCGGGCGTGAGCTGAAGCTGATGCTGCCAATGGTGACGGAACTGTCGGAAATCGCGCAGGCGCGCGAGATCATCGACCGCGAAGTCCGGCACCTGTCGCGTTTTGCGCATCACTTGCCGACGAGCCTCAAGCTCGGCGCGATGCTGGAGGTGCCGTCGCTGCTGTTCCAGCTCGACGAGTTGATGAAGGCGGTCGACTTCGTCTCGGTCGGTTCCAATGACCTCTTCCAGTTCGTCATGGCAGTGGACCGCGGCAACACGCAGCTTGCCGACCGTTTCGACACGCTGTCGGCACCGTTCCTGCGCGTGCTGAAGCAGATCGCCGACGCCGGCGCGCGCAACCATACGCCGGTGACGCTGTGCGGCGAGTTGGCGGGCAAGCCGATCTCGGCGATGGCGCTGATCGGCGTCGGCTTCCGCTCGATCTCGATGTCGCCGGCCTCGATCGGCCCGGTCAAGGCGATGCTGACCGAATTGCCGCTGCAGGAGCTGGAAGCCTTCTTCAGCGACAATCTGATGGCCCCCGCCCAAGGAACGCCGATGCGGGCGCTGCTGCAAGCCTTTGCCGACGACCGCTCCATTCCGCTCTAGATTCACGTGAGGGCGGTCTGCAAATGTCGATTTTCAGCGCTTCAGGTGCTCATGTACCTAAATGTACATTCCGCTCCGGTTCTCGAAACTCGCCAGTTTCGACTCGTCCTGACGTGAAGTCCACCGAAGTCCCAAGCCCATGATCAACCTGCCCCGCGACCGCATGGACCAAGTCGTCAAGCGTTTCGACATGCTCGAAGCGCAGATGTCGGCAGGGCCGTCGGCCGATGCCTATGTCAAAATGGCTTCCGAATATGC
>NZ_RZSR01001399.1:0-1084 GCF_004023265.1 Mesorhizobium sp. M1A.F.Ca.IN.020.06.1.1 | reverse complement strand
GGCCCCGCAGCCTCGCGGCGGCAACGTGGTGCGCCTCACCGCGGCGCAGCGCGAGATCGCGGCGGCTTGCGGCATGACCGACGCGGAGTACGCCAAGCAGCTCCTCGCCATCCAGCGCGAAAACGGCGCGACAACCCACTGAGGATCACCCATATGGAAACCGAAATCGAACGCCGTGGCCCCGGCCGGCCGCGCAAGGAAGATGTTGCCGCACGCGCCGCCGCTCGATCCGGCCCGCTCCGGGAGCGCAAGCGCAAGGGCGGCCAGCTCAACGATCCGTTCCGCGTCGACAACATCCCGCCCGGCACATCCTACGAGTGGAAGCGCGTCACCACCTATGGCAAGAGCGATCCCTCCTACGACATCCTGATGCGCGAGCAGGGCTGGGAGCCGGTCGACGCATCCCGTCATCCCGAGCTCGTCGCCGACGGCCACAAGGGCGCCATCATCCGCGATGGCCTCATGCTCATGGAGCGCCCGATCGAACTGACGCAGGAGGCGCGCGACGAGGACCTCGCCGCCGCCCGCGAAGCGATCTCGGTCAAGAAACAGCAGCTGGGCGAAGCACCCGCAGGCACGCTGCCGCGCGATCACCAGAACGTGCGCCCGCAGCTGCGCACCACCTACGAATCGCTCCCGATCGACGACGAATAGATGGCCGCGCGTGGCATTCTCCGCACCGTCGAGGGCGGCCGGCTCATGTTCTGGTGCCCGGGCTGCAACGAGGCTCATGTCGTCACGGTGAGCGAAGGGCCAGGGCCTCGCTGGGGCTTCAACGGCGACTATGCCCGGCCGACCTTTACGCCCTCAGTTGTGGTCCAGAGCGGGCACTACGTGGCTGGACAGGAAGGCAAAACCTGCTGGTGCAAATATAACGCCGAACAGGTAGCGGCGGGAAAAGAGCCGGCACCGTTCAAATGCTCCGTCTGTCATTCATTTGTGACAGACGGTCAAATCCAGTTTCTTGCCGATTGCACCCATGCCTTGGCCGGTCAGACGGTCGAGCTGCACGCCTTCGACGAGAAATAGTTTCGTATCGCCGTGGCAGGCCGCCGCGGCTTCATCCCCGAGTAAAACTGCCGGG
>NZ_RZSR01001398.1:0-1084 GCF_004023265.1 Mesorhizobium sp. M1A.F.Ca.IN.020.06.1.1 | reverse complement strand
GGTCGAGCGACTCGATCATGGCCCTGCCGCGCTTCAGCCAGCTTTCGCGGAACGAGCGCACCTGCTCGGCCGTACCGATCTTGACGAACTCGCGCATGCGGAAGAGCTGCATGCGCGCCGGGTCCTTCGACGGCTCGTGGCGGAAGCAGTAGGAGGAGAGCTCGAAAAGCAGGCCCTGCGCCGGCACCGGGCCGCGCGCGGCGATGGTGGGATAGAGCGGATAACAGGCGGCGGGTGTCAGCGCGAGGTCCGTCGCCTTCTGCAGCTCCGTCCAGTCTCCGCCGTCAGCCAGCATGCCGAGCAGCTGCGCATGCTCCCGCTCGCCGCCCATGAAGGAATGCACGCAGCCGGCAAGCTGCGGGAAGCTCTTCATGTAGCCGCTCTTCTCCAGCGTCGCGCGGCTCATGCCCGGCGGAAAATGGATGCGGGTGGCCTTGTCGGGCGCGCCGAGCCGGGTGACGAGACGCTCGAACCGCTCGATCACGTCCTCGAACGCGCCCGAACGGCCATAAAGGCCGTCGACGCCGGATTCGAACAGGATGCCGTTCTCGAACAGGCTGTCGAGCAGCGACTTAGAGTCGAATGTCTTGGCGTCCATCTCAGCTCCCCAGGCCGGTGTCAAAGCGGCTCATCAGCATGAGCGTCGCGGTATTGGAAAGGATGCGGTCGTTGGAGATCATCACCGGCGCCGAGGTCACGTCGCGCAGGTGCCGGCCGACGCTGAACGGGGTACCGTTCTTGTAGCCAAGAATGCCGTTGACCAGCATGGCGAGACGCACCACGGCGCCGGCCTTCTCGCTGGCCGCGACCTTCAGCGCGTTGATCTCGGCGGCGAAGCCGATCGAAGACAGCGCGTCGTCGTCGCCCGCGGCCGCTTCGAAGCGGTGGATGGCGGCCGCAAGGTGGCCTTTCATCTCCTGCAAAAGGGCGGCCGCTTCGGCAAGCCTCAGCGCGCCCGGCGGCATGGAGTCGGGCTGCTTGCGCGCCGCCGCCTTGACGAAGGCCTGCGCCCGATTGAAGGCGTCGGCGGCGATGCCGAACCAGGTCGCCGCCCAGAAGATGTGCGAGCTGGCCAGCATCGACT
>NZ_RZSR01001397.1:0-1086 GCF_004023265.1 Mesorhizobium sp. M1A.F.Ca.IN.020.06.1.1 | reverse complement strand
GTCACGAGACGCCCCCCTCTGCCCTGCCGGGCATCTCCCCCTCAAGGGGGGAGATTGGCAGCTCCACCGACAGTGTCTCGACGGCGAAGATTGGCGAAGGCCGAGGTGAGGTCCGATCTCCCCCCTTGAGGGGGAGATGGCCGGCAGGCCAGAGGGGGGTGCCTAGGCTCGGCATTCGAAAACCTACGCCACCGCCATCTGCTGCAGGCTCACCAGCCGCGAAATACCCTTCTTGGCCAGTCCCATCAGTGCCGAAAACTGCTCTTCGGAGAAGGGCTCGCCTTCCGCCGTGCCCTGGATCTCGACGATGCCGCCCTTGCCGGTCATGACGAAATTGGCGTCGGTGCCAGCCGAGGAATCCTCGAGATAATCGAGATCGATGACCGGCTGTCCGTCATGGATGCCGCAGGAGATCGCCGCGACATGGTCCTTGAGCACCTTGGAAACGCTGGCCATCTGGCGCGCTTCCATCCAGCGCAGGCAGTCATAGAGCGCCACCCAGCCGCCGGTGATCGAGGCGGTGCGGGTGCCGCCGTCGGCCTGGATAACGTCGCAGTCGACGGTGATCTGCTGTTCGCCTAGCGCCTGCAGGTCGACAACGGCGCGCAACGAACGACCGATCAGCCGCTGGATCTCCAGCGTGCGGCCGCCCTGCTTGCCGGCGGAAGCCTCGCGGCGCATCCGCTCGCCCGTCGAGCGCGGCAGCATGCCGTATTCGGCCGTAACCCAGCCCTTGCCGGAATTGCGCATCCAGGCCGGCACCTTTTCCTCCAGGCTCGCCGTGCACAGCACATGCGTGTCTCCGAACTTCACCAGGCACGAGCCTTCGGCGTGCTTGGAGACGCCGCGCTCGAAGGAGATGGCGCGCATTTCGTCGGGCTGGCGTTTGGAGGGGCGCATTCGGCCTTCTTTCCTATGGTTTTGGATTCGTCGGCGGCTTGTAGACGCATGCGACGGATGGCGCAAAGGAAAAGGGCGCCAAGGAAACGGGGCGCCAACGAAACGGCGCTAGCGAAAATGGCCCGGGTTGCACCACGGAGGCTTAAGTCTATATCTTTCGATAGGCGGTTTTTCGCTGGAATGAAC
>NZ_RZSR01001396.1:0-1086 GCF_004023265.1 Mesorhizobium sp. M1A.F.Ca.IN.020.06.1.1 | reverse complement strand
ACCGCCGCGAGCAACGACCTCGTGTTCACGGTCTCTGTCGATGCCTCGGGCAACGTCACCCTCGATCAGATCCGCGCGGTGGTCCATCCTACCAGCGACCCGGACGAGAGCACGACTCTGGCCGCCGACAATTTGATCAAACTGACCGCGACGGTTACCGACAAGGACGGCGACCACGCACCGGCCACCCTCGACATCGGCCAGAACCTCAACTTCAAGGACGACGGCCCGAGCATCTCGACGACCGGCACCGAGCCTACGCTCACTGTCGACGACACGGTTCTTACGACTAACGACACGAAGAGCTTTGCGGCGAACTTCAGCACGGCCTTCGGTGCCGACGGCGCAGGCACGGTCACCTACGCACTCGGCTTTACTGCTGGTTCGACCGGCCTTACCGACACCTTAACCGGTCAGGCCGTCGTCCTCTCGCTCAATGGCACTGTGATCGAAGGTCGCACCGCCACGAGCAATGACCTTGTCTTCACGGTCTCTGTTAGCGGCACCGGCAGCGTCACCCTGGATCAACTCCGGGCAGTGGTCCATCCGACCAGCGACCCGGACGAAAGCAAGACACTGGACGCGGATAACCTAGTTACGCTCACCGCGACCATCACCGACAAGGACGGTGATCATACATCGACCACACTCAACATCGGCCAAAACCTCACCTTCAAGGACGACGGCCCGACGATCACGGTGCCGTTCGACGGTGACGCATCCGGGGGTGGAAGCAATGGTACTCACGAGACCTTGGGCAACGCAGTCGGTCAAACGGCATCTGGTGCTTTTGGCTACGACATCGGTTCGGACGGCCGCCCGGCTTCCTACTACGACGCCACGCACTCGGACTTCGTCGACCAGGATGGCGTGCTTCCCGGCATCCAGCTCAGCCTTGATGGCAATCTCACCGGTCTTGTCCCTGGCACGCCGACCCCATTCATCAGCTCGTTCGCGACGCTACAGTCGGAAAGCGCCACCGAAGCTTCGTTCAATTGGCAAATCTCCTACGATAGCGACCCGAACACGGCCGGCAATCAGATGGCCACGGCGGGCGGTACCCTTGTCTTCAACAAGGACAGTGAC
>NZ_RZSR01001395.1:0-1087 GCF_004023265.1 Mesorhizobium sp. M1A.F.Ca.IN.020.06.1.1 | reverse complement strand
GCAGTATCGCGCCTCAACTCTATGGGGCCTCGGAAAGGGCGTGGCGGGGCTTGCGCCCGAGCTCCAACCCCGTCTCGTCGCGCTCGTCGAGGCGCTTGCGGAGCCGCAGTATCGCGCCTCGGCTCTATTAGGCCTCGGAAAGGGCGTGGCGGGGCTTGCACCCGAGCTCCAACCCCGTCTCGTTGCGCTTGCCGAGGGACTTGACCACCCCGAGCATCGCGTCTTGGCCCTATGGGGCCTTGGCGCTGGTGTTGCAGGGCTTGAGCCCGCCCTGCAACAGCGTCTCGTCCGCCTCGCCGAGGGGCTCGCGCCCTGCTATCGCGCCTGGGCCCTAGGGGGCTTCGGAGCCGGTGTCGCAGGGCTTGCACCCGCCCTGCAGCAACGTCTCGTCCTCCTCGCCGAGGGGCTCGATCAGCCCGGACATCGCGCCACGGCCCTGAGGGGCTTCGGAGCGGGTGTGAGAGGGCTTGAGCCGGCCCTGCAGCAGCGTCTCGTCCTCCTTGCCGAAGGACTCAACGATCCCTCGCATCGCGCCGCGGCCCTATGGGGCTTGGGAAAGGGCGTGGCAGGGCTTGCGCCCGCCCTGCAGCAGCGTCTGATCCTCCTCGCCGAGGAACTTGACTACCCCGGGCATCGCGCTGCGGCACTGGGTGGATTGGGAAAGGGTGTGGCAGGGCTTGCGCCCGCCCTACAGCAGCGTCTCGTCCTCCTCGCCGAGGGACTTAACAACCCCTGGAATCGCGCCTCGGCCCTAAGAGTCCTCGGAGCAGGTGTGACGGGGCTTACGCCCGCCCTGCAGCAGCGTCTCGTCCTCCTCGCCGAGGGACTTAACAACCCCGCGGATCGCGTCACGGCCCTGGAGGGCCTTGGAGCAGGTGCGGCGGGGCTTGAGCCCCCCCTGCAGCGACGTCTCGTCTTCCTCACCGCGGGACTTGACGAGCCGGAGCATCGCGTCTCGGCCCTCCAAGCTTTCGGGACAAGCGTGGCAGGGCTTGAGCCCGAGCAACAACGGCGCCTCGCTGCCCTTGCCGACGGACTTGCCCAGCCGGAGTATCGGGCTCGCGCCCTGGCAGCACTATTGCCTTAG
>NZ_RZSR01001394.1:0-1088 GCF_004023265.1 Mesorhizobium sp. M1A.F.Ca.IN.020.06.1.1 | reverse complement strand
GGTCAGTCCGAACCGTTCGAACAGCCGGTAACGGTCCGACTGGCCTAGTATCGCCTCGGCCACTACCTTGCCGGCCATGGCGGTGGTGTTGATGCCATGGCCGCCAAACGCCGTGAGATACCAGACGCCTGGCTGCAGCTGTCCGATCTGGGGCATCAGGTGCCGGGCGTAGGCCATCAGCCCCGACCAGGCGAGTTCGGTCTTGAGCGCAGCGAGCTGAGGATAGGTTCCGACCATCTCCCGGCGCAATTCCCAGGCCAGCGCCGCCGGCGAAGCGGCCCGCGTGGTGATGCGCCCACCCCAGAGCAGCCGCCGCCCGTCTTCCACGACCCGGTAGTAGTCGCCGGCGCGGCGGCTATCGCCTATGCCGTCGGTCGTCGCGATGGCGCTGGCGATGAGCTCCGGGGCCTCCTCGCTCAGCATCACATAGGTCGCAATCGGCAACATGGCCCGTCTCAACTGGCCGAGCAGCCGTCCTGTGTAGCCGCCGGTGGCGAACACCGCCTGCCGCGCGCGTACTTCGCCGTTTGCTGTGCGCATGGTCTTTTGCGGGCCGTCGAGTCTCGCCTCGACGGCGCTCGATCCCTCGTGGATCCTGCCGCCCAGCCGCTCGATCTCCTCGGCGACGGAGCGCAGATAGTTGAGCGGATGCATGTGGAAGGCGTTGGGGTCGCGTAGGCCCTGATAGTAGCGCTCGGACTGCAGCACCGCGCGCACCTGGTCACGCTCGAGATATTCGAGCGGATAGTCGAAATCCCGCGCCAGCCGTTCGGCGTGGGCCTTCAGTTCGGCGCCGCCGTCATGGCGAAGCACGCCCGTAATTCCGGGGCGAGGCTTTGCCGCCTTGATGTCGAGATCCTTGATCGTCTGCCGCACGAATTCGACGCCTTCGATCGACAATCGGTGCAGCTTCTGTGCCGCCGCGGTGCCGGCCATCGCGGCGATATTGTCGCTGCCGGTGGCGAAGCCGGGGCTGACGAAGCCGCCGTTGCGGCCCGAGGCGCCGAAGCCGACGCGCTCGGCTTCGAGCAGTACGACCTCGCGCCCGGCGCGGGCCAGTTGCAGCGCCGTCGTCAGACCGGCCAGTC
>NZ_RZSR01001393.1:0-1089 GCF_004023265.1 Mesorhizobium sp. M1A.F.Ca.IN.020.06.1.1 | reverse complement strand
GCATCAAGGGATTGCGATACAACCTGCCGGCGGAGCAGCCGATCGCCAACGCGATGGTACAGCGCCTCGGTCAGTCGATTGCACTTTACATCGTGCCGGCCGGAGTCGACGACAAATTTGAGCTGATGCTGAACGACATGATCGAGGCGCGCCCGCAAATCGGTTCGTGGATCTGGCGCGTGAGTGAAGGCGAGATGCCGTCACTACAACTGTCGCGGCCGCGTTAAGCGGCCGCGACAAGACCTGACGTAATCTATGCCAGGCCGAGTCTGCTCTTTAGTTCGGCGTTTTCCTTACGCAGGTGATCGACAACTCGAGAGGATTTCAACCCCGGCGCCATCGAGCTCGTCGGCGGGCATGACGCCAAATTCGTCATCAACCTTGAAGAGGATGACCGGGCCCTGAGGGTGCGGGCGAGTGACAAGGCGGCCTTCTGGACGCGAGTGAGATACTGGGACATCTGAGGCTCCATCTGGAGCGGGCCAATTCCCGCTCGATGACTCCATCACAGTGTGCGGAGGCGGACGCGATCGCCCGAAGGCGTCAGCCGAGCGGCCGCAGCTTGCTAGTGGACCCCTTGCGGGTTGATCGTGGAAGATCCGCCGCCGCACCAGAAAAGCCATCACGAGAGAGCGGGATTGGGTCGCGGGCAGCGCGGAGACAACTGCCTCCGCTTGGCTTGCTTGAGGCTAAACGAAGAGCGGATGCGACGCTCGTTCCGGTTTCAGCACAGCGGCTCGCACGCCACGCCATCGCCGTCCCGATCAAGCTTCCGGCCCCAGGAGCAGTTGTGCAGATACCACTGCGCTTCGTCGCATGAGCTGATCTGAGAACAGTAGCGGCGCGGCTCGCACGAGTAGCTGCCGCTTTGCGCGACCAGCTTGCGGCTGACGACGCCGAGTGGCTGGCTCGATGGCGTCGCGCCGTCGCCATGCGACGCGCGCCAGTCCCACGGTGCCTGGAAGTTGCCGACCCACAGGCCGACCTTCGCCGCTTGCGCCTTCGCCTGCTGTGCCGCGTAGGCGCCATGGCTGTAGCGGGGCCAATCTAGGGCCTGGCCGTGCTCGACCATCCAGCCGGCCACATTGC
>NZ_RZSR01001392.1:0-1089 GCF_004023265.1 Mesorhizobium sp. M1A.F.Ca.IN.020.06.1.1 | reverse complement strand
ACAGACGTTGGAGAGCGGGCGCCGGGTTTCCTGGGAGGTGGCTTCGACTGTCAATTCGGTGCGGTCCATCCCGACCTTTTCGGTTGGGACCTATGGTTTTACGACGGGCCCGTTTTCCGGATTATGCAGCTTATCTTTCCGACAACCTCCGGTGTTTGGCCATGGGATGCCGAAGCCGGCGAGTGGTTTTGCGAGCGGCAACCATTGCTCGACCAACCACCATTGCCGACTTAGCTTGGGACCTACTACCCAAAACCGTACTGCCTTTGAACTGGATAGAAAGCACTCCCATGAAAGCTGTCGTCTTCGAAAAATTCGGCGAAGCGCCAACAATCCAGACCGTGCCTGACCCCAAGCCGGCGGGGGATGGCGTCGTCATCAAGGTCGAGGCGACCGGTCTTTGCCGCAGCGACTGGCATGGCTGGATGGGTCATGACGACGGCATCACGCTGCCGCATGTCCCCGGCCATGAACTGGCGGGCGTCGTCGTCGCCGCCGGCAAGCAGGTGAGCCGCTGGAAGGCCGGCGACCGCGTCACCGTGCCTTTCGCCGTCGGCTGCGGCCGCTGCTTCGAATGCAACTCCGGCAACCATCAGGTCTGCGAGCACCAGACCCAACCTGGCTTCACGGGGTGGGGCTCGTTCGCCGAATATGTCGGCATCGAGCATGCCGACACCAATCTCGTACGCCTGCCGGACGAGATGGAGTTCGCCACTGCCGCCAGCCTCGGCTGCCGCTTCGTCACCTCCTTCCGCGCCATCGTCGATCAGGGCCGGGTGACGCCCGGCGAGTGGGTGGCGGTGCATGGCTGCGGCGGTGTCGGTCTCTCGGCGATCATGATCGCCAGCGCCATGGGCGCCAATGTCATCGCCATCGACCTCACCGACGAGAAGCTGGAGTTTGCGAAAAGGATCGGGGCGGTCGCGACCATCAACGCTTCGACCACGCCCAATGTCGTCAAGGCCGTCAAGCAGATCACCAACGGCGGCGCGCATATGTCGATGGACGCGCTCGGCCATCCAACCACGTGCTTCAACTCGATCGCCAATCTGCGCCGGCGCGGTCGCCATGTTCAGGTCGGGCTGATGC
>NZ_RZSR01000139.1:0-8921 GCF_004023265.1 Mesorhizobium sp. M1A.F.Ca.IN.020.06.1.1 | reverse complement strand
CTATCCTCCATGCGACAGGCCGTCCGCGATGTTCCTGGAATGGAGGTCATCGACGAAACCGCCTTGTCGACATTCTCCTTCGCAAAGTTCCTGATGTGGAAGGACCTTGTCGAGCGAACCGATGCACTGCGACAGAACAGGGTCGTTCGCCATCTCATCGACACGCCAGAGCAGGCGTTCGAGAGCTCGGGTGGTCAGTCAGCCTTTCGTGATGAGGCCGAGCTGGACCGCGCTTACGAACCCTCCGCCATCATAAGCCTCCTTCCCCTCGATTCATCGCAGACCGCCGCCAGCCTGGCGGCAGCGGAGGGGCGCGACTTCGTCATCGTCGGGCCGCCCGGGACGGGAAAAAGCCAGACGATCGCCAACATGATCGCCAACTGTCTGGGGGTAGGCAAGACCGTCCTGTTCGTGGCGGAAAAGACGGCCGCACTCGATGTCGTCTACCGCCGGCTGCGGGAGCACGGACTTGGAAACCACTGCATAGAGCTGCACTCGAACAAGGCCGATCGGAGACGTTTTCTGACGCAACTGAAGGCTTCGTGGGAGCACGGAGGTAAGGCCGACGCGTCTCAATGGATCACCGTCAACGAGCGGCTTCGCCTGCGTCGGGATGAATTGAATGCCTATGTCGAGGCGCTTCACAAACGGTATCCAAACGGATGGACGCCCTATCTGGCCTTGGGCACAGCGCTTAACTCGAACGACCAAGTTGCGCCGACATTCTCGTGGCAGTCGTCCGATGGGCACGATGCGCAAACTCTTCTTGACCTGGAGGAGCTGGCCGCGCAGGTCGGCCGGGTGTTTGCGTCGGTCGAACGTCAGCCAGCATTGGATCTGATCAATGTCGAAGAGTGGAGCAGCGATTGGCAACTAAGGTTGCTGGCCGCCGCGACGTCCCTGCACTCCGCCATCGGGCAATTGACGGCATCGATACGGGATTACCAGTCCAGTCTCGGTCTCTCGCCTAATGAGACGTTCTCGCATACGGAACTCCAGTCGCTCAC
Organism: Mesorhizobium sp. M1A.F.Ca.IN.020.06.1.1; assembly: GCF_004023265.1. NCBI lineage: Bacteria > Pseudomonadati > Pseudomonadota > Alphaproteobacteria > Hyphomicrobiales > Phyllobacteriaceae > Mesorhizobium > Mesorhizobium sp. M1A.F.Ca.IN.020.06.1.1. Next base: position 7,914 of record NZ_RZSR01000139.1, on the reverse strand, counting down.
AGGCCTGGCACAGGTTCTGGCACAAACGCGGAACCGCGATATCTCGATTGCGTATGACCGGGATTTCTCGACCTTCGGGGAGGCGCTTGCCAAGCTGGAACGCGCGATCGGGGGTTATCGCGAGAGCGAGCGCAGCCTCTCCGCCGCCTATGACGTCGCGACCGTCCGTGACCTTGACCTGGATATCCTGGACCGCCAATGGCGTGAGGCGATAGAATCGTTTTGGCCGAGATCGGCCCTCGGCAAGCGCAAGGTTCAGAAACTGCTTCAAAGCCGCACACAGCGTGGTACCGCGGATCCCGGCATGGACCTTCCTCTGCTCCGCCGTATGAGGGAGTTTCTGGCTCAGATCGACCAAAGCCCGCTGGCAGGCAAGCCACTACCGATCGAAGGTCTGACAACGGACGTGGCGGCTGTCGCGAGCGTACTCGAATCCGCCCGGCGTCTCCGCGCGGCACTTCGCATTCCTGGAAGGAGCCAGGACGAGTTTCGTGCCGTCGTTCGCTCAGTCGCACCGAGTTTGCGCGGCACCATTGAAATCGACCGACTGCGCGAGGCAGGTGACCGGCTGCTGGCAGCCGACACGCAGTTCGAAGCCGCGCGATCGGTATTCGGCGAGGCTTCGGCACGGGAGATTCCGGATTCCGCGGATGGTTCTAGCCTTAAAGCGCTGAGAGCCAAGCTGATTGAGCTAGCGGATGCTCGAAATCTGTTGCGCAACTGGTCGGAATGGTGCCGGGTGAAGAGGAAGGCGATCCAGCAAAATCTGGCATCGCTGGTCGAGCAGATCGAGACGGGAGCGATAGGCCCCGACCAGGCGCGACCGGCCTTCCGCGTGGGCTACGCAAGATGGTGGCTGCCGAAGGTTGTCGATGGGGACGAGGTATTACGAAACTTCCGCAGGTTCCAGCACGAGAACGCGATTACGGAATTTCGTGAGATCGACGATCTTGTGCGCACACAAGCAACCCAACGTGTGGCCAGCGCGCTCGCGCACGGGCTTCCTTCGGTACAAAGCGTCTCGCGCAATTCCGAACTTGGGTTGCTGCGGCACCAGATGGAGCTTCAGCGGCCGAGCCAGTCCATTCGGGACATGATTGGCAAGATGCCCGAGAGCTTTGCCAAGCTTGCGCCCTGCATGTTGATGTCGCCGCTTTCGATTGCCCAGTATCTTCCTCCGAACCAGGCTTTGTTCGATGTGGTGATCTTCGACGAGGCTTCGCAGATCACCACCTGGGATGCAGTGGGCGCCATAGCCAGGGCGCGGCAGACCATTATCGTGGGCGATCCCAAGCAGCTGCCGCCGACCAATTTCTTCGGCCGCAACGAAGACGACGAGGAGATCGCCGACCATGAAAAGGACCTGGAAAGCATTCTCGATGAGGCAAGGGCGTCTGGGATTCCAGTGCGCGATCTCAGATGGCATTACCGCAGCCGCAGCGAGTCGCTGATCGCGTTCTCCAACTATCATTACTACCGCAACCGCCTGGTGACATTCCCCTCGCCGGCGGTGGATGATCGCGCGGTGCGGCTGCACCGGGTGTCGGACGGAATCTACGACCGCGGCAAGAGCCGCACCAACAAGATCGAGGCCATGGCGGTCGTCAGTGAGGCAGTCAGTCGCATGAAGGGCTGGCTGGCGCTGCCGGAGAATAGCCGGCCGACGCTCGGCGTAATCACGTTCAATGCGCAACAGCAATCGCTGATCTTGGATCGTTTCGATGCTGCGCGCCGGGACCATCCGGAACTCGAATGGTTCTTTGCCGAAGACCGGGTCGAACCCGCGATCGTGAAGAACCTCGAAAACGTCCAGGGCGATGAAAGGGATGTTATTCTGTTCTCGATCACGTTCTACAAGGACGGCTCCGGAAAGCCACCGGCGATGGACTTCGGGGCTCTCAACCGAGATGGCGGTGAGCGGCGCCTCAACGTGGCGGTGACACGTGCGCGACAGGAACTCATCATCTTCTCCGGCTTTACCGCGGACCAGATTGATCCGTCGCGAAGCAAGGCGATCGCAGTCCAACACCTGAAGACATTCCTCGACTACGCCGAACGCGGCCCGATCGCTTTGCCTGCCCAGGATCTTGGATCTGTCGGCGGTTTCGATTCGCCGTTCGAGGAGGCGGTTGCCGAGCAACTGGAGCGGCGCGGATGGATCGTAGTCCCGCAAGTCGGGATTTCAGATTTCCGGATCGATCTGGGCGTCCGCCACCCGGATCTTGCAGGAGCTTATCTGGCCGGTGTGGAATGTGATGGGGCGACCTATCATCGATCGGCGACGGCAAGAGATCGCGACAAGGTTCGCGAGCAGGTTTTGACAGGGCTCGGCTGGACGATCTTGCGCGTCTGGTCGACCGACTGGTGGTTCGACGCGAAGGGTTGCGCGGAGCGCCTCAACGCAAGCCTGGAAACCCTGCTCGAGGAAAGCCGGGCACGTCGCTCCAGCGAACAGCCGGAAGAGGTGACGACACGCTGGGAAATGGGTCAGCAGGTAGAGTCGGTAATTGAAACCAGCGACCAAACGGCACTACAAATCGAGGAGCTCCCGCCCCTGCCGAACACATCCAATGTTGAGCTTGTTTCAGCGAATGTTCCAACAACTCCAGAGTCTTCGGGCTTTGCAGCATTTTCAACGATGGCGGGCCAGCCGGTCCAAGGTAATGTTGAGACAGGACGTTACCGGGTGACCGATCTCACGGTCTTTCGTGCGGACCCAGAGCAATTCTTCGAGTTCGGCTACAGGACCACGCTACAGAGCATGGTTGAGGCCATCGTCGAGACCGAAAGCCCGGTGCGGGCAGACGTACTCGCCCAACGCATTGCCCGTGCCCATGGGTGGCTCCGTACGGGTGGTCGCATTCGCGAAAGGATCGACCTGCATCTGCGGGACTTGGATCGCACACTGGAGTCGAGTGGCGAATTCATTTGGAAGAAGGGGGCAGTGTCAGACGTGCTGCCTTATCGCCGAGCAGTCAACGAAGAAGCGAGACGTTCGATCGCCGACATACCGCTGGCTGAACTGGCCTCGGTAGTGATCGACAACCGCGGACTTCTCGACATGCCCGACCCTGCACGCGACTTGGCCCACATTCTGGGAGTTGAGCGTCTTGCCTCGGTTTCGCGCGCACGGCTGGACGAAGCAATCGGCAGGGCGAGGCTGCATACCCCTGGGATTTAGTCACGAGTTGGTGCCGGTATAGACGGCTCCCCGTTGACAAGGTTGTCTGATGCATTTTGTGCTTGCTGGAGGGTGCGCCATGTATCGCGCCTGTAAGTGTGGATTTTCATTAGTTACAAGGCGCCATCAAGGTCACAGGTGACAGGTTTGCATATGCACGATGTATTGTTAGCCGGCAACACGAGAAAATATTAATGCTTGACAGTTTGGCGGTGACTTAGTCAGAGTGAAACCTGAACGGCGGGGGGCGTAAATTGACAGATCAGCACGTAGGGGCGGCAGTACGCCCTCAATCGACGGTTTGGGATGAGCTGGAATCTTGGGCGAACGGTTTCTCATCCTGGCAAAGACTTCTCCTTGCTTACGCAATACGCTATGGCACTCTTAGCACCGAGCAGATTGAGCAGGTTTATAGTATTTTCCTGCACGGATTTGGGCTGGGGGATGAACCAGATCCCAAGGTTGAGGTGCCCACAAATATTACTGGCAAAGCGAGCGGACTGGGATCCCAGAAACCCAGACTTTTGCGAATTCACGATGTCAGCGGCGTAAATGCTCTGACCGCATCTGCTGAACTGATTTTTTCGCCCCAACTTACGCTCATCTACGGTGGGAACGGCGCAGGAAAGAGCGGTTTTGGGCGCATCCTAACGAACGTGTGTTTCAGTCGCGCTCGGCACGCGATCATTCCCGATATCTACGACGGCACCGCTCCAAGAAAAGCCTCGGCAACCATCGTCTTGGTTGATCACGCCGGGAATGAAATTCCTCTCGTCTTCGATGGAACGACGGAGCATGCCGAGTTGAAAAAGTCGTTTGCTGTCTTCGACAGTTCGGTGGCCGGTAAGCATTTGACGGACACAGGGCCTCTTGGCTTCAAGCCAGCGGGCTTTGATGTCTTTCCCGAGATGGCCAGAATATATGGTGTATTGGCACAGAAACTGGCCGCAGCCGCTGAGAGACGGCCAAAGCAAAATCGCTTTGTAAATGCATTCATAGGGCACGCCACCGCAGCTTCTGCGGCTGTTGCTGCGCTGGGGCCAAAAACCGATCTGGTACCTTTACGGAAACTGGCACAGTACGGCAAGGACGAGGCGGCCCGGGTCGAGGAAATCCAGCGCTTGATCCTGGAATTGCAGTCCACCTCCCCAGAAGAAAGCATTCGACGGCTCACGGAAGCGCGCAAGTCGATCGAACTTCTGGGTGAAACCGTAAAGCAACTTCATGCGGCCTTTTCGCAGAACGAAAGGGATGGGGCGAAAAGCCTGCTCACAGAATTTAACGAAACCGCCAAGAAGGTGGCGGCAACCGGTGCGGCATCCTTCAAGTCTGACAAATTGAAGGGTGTAGGCGGCCCGGAATGGGAAAGACTCATTGCAGCGGCTTACGAGTCGGCTGCCCTTGAACACGATCACTACCCAGACGAAACCGATAGTTGTTTGCTTTGTCAACAACCGCTAGGCGACCGAGCCGTTGCGCTTTTTGCGCGCTTCTGGGAATTCGTGGACAGCCAGGACCGAACCGCGCTGGCGACCTTGGACAACCAAATCAAAGCGAAAATCAAGGGGTTCGAGAGCCTCACTCTCGATATATTCGGCGAAGACACGGTTGCACGGATTTATCTCAGAACCGCACATCCGTCACTCAGCGATCAGATTATTCAGCTGCTTGCCACCCTCAAATCAGACCGCACGGCGATCGTCGTAGCACTACAAAAGGCAGGAGAAACGTTCCCGAGCGACGGCACCGCGGATTTGACGCCAGCCTTTGAGGCTGTCGTTAGCAAAATCGACGCGGATATAGCTGATCTGAAGGTTCTCAGCGTTGCTGAAGCCGTAGCGAAGCTCGACGCTGAAAGGGTGGAGCTTCGTCATCGCGAAGTTCTGAGCAAGAATCTCAGTGATATCGAAAAGTACGTCGCGGATCTCAAATGGTGTCATCTTGCTGATTCCAAGGCGAGGCCGGCTTTGAACCCCCGCCATATCACCGAAAAAGAGGGGGAACTGTTTTCAAGGGTTATAGCAGAAACCTACAGGTCGCGTTTGGGGCAGGAATGCTCCGCGCTAGAATGTGCCATCCCGGTTGAGTTTCGCACTAAGGGACAGAAAGGACAGACAATCCGCTCGCTCGCGATCAAAGAATTCACACTAGATCAAATTCTTAGCGAAGGTGAACAAAGAGCAGTAGCCTTGGCTGACTTTTTAACCGAGGCCGCTCTCAATGAACTCAACGCCGGCCTGATTTTTGACGATCCCGTTAACTCTCAGGATCATCAGCGAAAGGAGCGCATCGCGGACCGGCTGGTTGAGGAAGCGAAGAGCAGGCAGGTAATCATTTTTACACACGATCTTTTGTTCTTTACTAAGGTCTGCAGCGCGGCGGAGAAGGCCGACATTGAGCCGGTGACCCACTGGATTCAGAGGGGCGCCAAAGACAAAACGGGGTTCGTCAGCCTCAACGATGCACCAATTTCCACCCCCCAATATCTCAAAACCAAGCTTGCTGAGGAAACTTTGGCCCAGGCCCAACAACTCCTGGGCTCGGCGCGGGTCGACCTGGTGCGCAAGGGCGCTGGTCAACTGCGACGCACAATCGAGGAGGTGGTGCCGCACCTGCTACTCAAACAGGTGGTGAAGCGTTGGGATGATCGCATAATGGTAACGGCGCTTCGTCGCGTCATGTGGGATCAGGCTCTCATTGAAGAAATTATTGAGGTATTCGAGCTGTGCTCTGCCATCATGGAAGGCCATAGTCACACAGAGGCGGGCACCGAAGCTCCCCCGACCATCGAAAAGCTGGGGCAGCTTGTCGAGCGGGCCAAGGCGATTATCGCCAAGGCAAAACCGGATAGACCTAAGAACTAACAGTTTCAGTCACAGGGTCGTTAATGCAAGCTTGCGGAAAATCGCAATCTGGCCCTTATAGTTCGCTAACAAGCGAACTTTGCGTATTGGCTACCTGTTGATAGTTTGCTGGAATTTCTCAATCTTGGAAAGTATGTCGTCGAATGACGGCGGGGTGTCATCGAACATCATCGGCGCCATTGCCCGATAGTCGCTCTGAAATCGTTAATGCGGGCCTCGCTTGGAATCAGCCGCAAAGTGCCTGGATGCGTCATATCGTAGTTGGCCCAGCCCGAGCGAAAGAACGTCGCCTTGTGCTTTGCCACGGTTGCCAGCAGCTCGAGATCAGCGACGGCGGCCTTACCCTCGTCGGAGTCGAGCATCATGGCGAGGTCGTAGTAATGGCGTGAGAAATATTGCGGGGTCACCGACGGACGATGGGCCTCGCGTGCAATGCGGTGGCTTTTTCCCAGAAGGTCCGCCGTGCAGACAGGACCGTGACGGTCGTATCCGGGTCTTCGAAGAAATCGGGAAAATCCTCAGCCGCGCAGCCGCGTAGGGGTGAAGAATTTTCTTCTCGGCGGGCCAAGGATCGCCGCGGGTGCCGAGCTCAAGCCTAACCAGTGGCGTGATGTACGCGATGCCTTGATACTCGCCCGTCGCAAGCGCGACCGGGTAGCGGAAGTTCAATGTCTGCGCGTCGGCTTCATCGATCAAGAGCAGCCACTCGTCGTGCTGCGGTTCCCCGAGCTTTTGGCCGATCGCGGCACGAAGGGCGGGAAGCAGCCTGCCGGCGATATGCTTCTCGACATCTCCCACCAGGTCGTCGATGAGTTGACCTGACTTTTCCGGCTGATGCCCTCCTTTTCTGGATCGCGATCACCTGTGTAGCCAAGCGGGGCCCGGTCGAACGACAAATCGATGTCCTCGGAGAAACGGCGGATAATGCCCAGGGCCTTGGACAGGGACGTTCCGCCTTTGAAAGACCAGGCTGGCTGCAGCGTCCTCCGAAAGATCGAACAATCGTTTCAAGGTCCAGCAGACCCACAAGTCCTTCTCGATGATCGTGTTGGCAACGCCGCGCCCGGCGCCGGTTTCGCCAAAGAGTGCTGCCCGATCATTTGCCGGGAAGAAGAGCAACCTTATCCATTCGCCGGGTTCGACACTGTGTTGGCGATCGAGATCAGCGTCGGATGCATCCAGGCGGGAGCCTGAACTACGTTGGACGCGAGTAGCTTCTTGTCACTCGCCGACAGCCGACGCGCGGCGAGCTGGGCTACGTCGGAGGCCCGCACCGGCCCGACATGGCGAAGAGCTTGGACAACGGTTCCGGCAGGACTGCCCGGTGCGATCAGATGCTTGGGCGAAGCGTGACGCAGATCAACCACGCGCTTGCCCAGCACGACCCGGCGCGAGGGCCCGTCCGTCAGATAAAGGCTCTTTGCTGGAACCTGCGTCGAGAGACCGAGCGCATTGGCTGCGTGGGCGCCGGCGATCTGCGCTTTTGAACCAGTCTCCCGCGCGAGCGCACGCGCGACGTCGTCGGGAACCGGTGAAAGCTGACCCACCTTAGGGTGCACCTTCGGATAGTCGTAGAGGCCACGCGCCAAGCGCCGAAGTTTTCCACGCTTGACCAAGCGGGAGAGGACCTGATCGATAGCAGCTCGCCCTGAGCGTCGGCCTCGTGCGGAGTTTGCGACAACGATGTCGAGATTGTGCCGGCCTCAGACCATTTGGCCGCGGCATAGCCGTCCTGGCGACCGAAGGGGTTCGGTCGGCCAAGCTCGGCCTGTCGGGCGAAATGAGAAATTGAGGGGGGGTCAAAATCCTCACTTCGCTTGACACCGCCAAGACCAGCCATCGAGCCCTGTCCTGCGATCATCGCCAGAA
>NZ_RZSR01001391.1:0-1035 GCF_004023265.1 Mesorhizobium sp. M1A.F.Ca.IN.020.06.1.1 | reverse complement strand
GGGATGTGTATAAGATACAGGTATGGCGGTCGCGTGCGCTTCGACACGCCGATGCTGTGGGCGCTGGGCTTCGTCACCACCTTCATCATCGGCGGCATGACCGGCGTGCTGCTCGCGGTTCCGCCGGCCGACTTCATGCTGCACAATTCGCTCTTCCTGGTGGCGCATTTCCACAATGTGATCATTTCGGGCGTGTTGTTCGCCGCCTTCGCCGGCTTCACCTACTGGTTCCCGAAAGCCTTCGGCTTCCGGCTGCACGAGGGCTGGGGCAAGGCCGCGTTCTGGTTCACCCTTGCCGGCTACGTGCTGGTCTTCGTGCCGCTCTATATCGTCGGCCTGCTCGGCATGACCCGCCGTCTCCAGCATATCGACATGGACCTGTGGACGCCGTGGCTGGTCGTGGCGGCCTTCGGCATTGCGGTGATGATCGTCGGCGCCGCCTGCCAGGTCGCGCAGCTCGTCGTCTCGATCAGGCATCGCGACGAATTGCGCGACGAAACGGGCGACCCCTGGGACGGCCGCTCGCTGGAATGGTCGACATCCTCCCCGCCGCCCTTCTTCAACTACGCGCGGCTGCCGCATGTCGAGAACGAGGAACCCTACTGGACCATCAAGCAGCGGGCGATGGAGGAGCAAAGGCCCGGCGAGGACGAAAGCTATGAGCCGATCGAAATGCCGCGCAACAGCCCGACCGGCTTCGTCACCGCCTTCTTCAGCACGCTGATCGGCTTCGCCCTGATCTGGCACATCTGGTGGCTGGCGATCGTAGGCTTCATCGGCGCCTATATCACTTTCGTCGTCTTCGCCTGGCGAGAGCACGGCGACTACGAAGTCTCCGCGGAGGAAGTCGAGCGCATAGACCGCGACGGCAGGGCCGCACAGCTTGCCTGGCTGCGCAGACGGGAGCGCGTGGCATGAGCGACATCACGGCCGGCAGCGCGGCGCGCGATCCCTACCGGGTTGGACGGTCAGGCGGGCATGGCCATGGGGGACACGGTCATGGGGGTCACGGCCATGCGGGACACGGCCATGGCC
>NZ_RZSR01001390.1:0-1090 GCF_004023265.1 Mesorhizobium sp. M1A.F.Ca.IN.020.06.1.1 | reverse complement strand
GCATACGGTCGGCGACACGCGCTTCCCGACCGGTCTTGCCTACGACGAGGACACATTGTTCTGGGCGCGGGTTATGAGCAAGGCATCGCTCGCGGTCGTGAGGCAACCGATCATGGTCTACTTCGTATCGTCGGACCGTTCGGATGACCGCTTCGCGATAAAGCCTGCGCGACGCTTCCTCGAATGGCGCCTGGCGTTGCGCGAACTCGCCGACTGCGGCATTGCGAAATCGTCGTTGAAAGCGAGGGAAGGGCTTGTGGCGCTCAAGATCGCCCGCGTACACTACGCTCGCGGCGATCTCGAAACGGCGGCAAAATTCCTGGCGGTTGCCGAAGCGGCGCCCAAGGTTTCCACCGACATCTGGCGCTGCATGCGCTACCGGCTCAAAATCGCGGCGCGGCGCCGGTTCCCGGCCCATCGCGTCCAACTGCAAAGTGCCTGATGGCCGACGGGCCGGAACTTGCAGTCGTGGTGATAGGTTTTCGGGCTCCGACCGATCTGGTCGCGGCGGTCAGGTCGGTGCTCGGCCAGAACATCCCGCTCGAGGTGGTGGTCGTGAATTCCGGCGGCGGGAATGCCCAGGCGCTTCTGGCCAATGCCGGACTCGACGTGCCAGTCATCGAGTGCGAAGAAAGGCTCTTTGCCGGGGCCGCGAGAAATCGCGGCATAGCGGCGACGAAAGCTCCTTTCATCGCCTTTCTCGCGGATGATTGCCTGGCATGCCCGCGATGGGCAGAGGTCCGGCTGCGCCATCACCGGGAAGGCGTCGCGGCCGTGGCAAGCGCCATCGCCAACAGTCATCCGCGCAATCTGGTCGCGTGCGCGGCCCATCTCGTTACCTATATGCGGCGCCTGCCAGGTCTTCCCGCTCATAAGGCACTTCGCTACGGCGTTTCTTTCGACCGAAAATTGTTCGATCGGTATGGCCTGTTCGACGAACAAATGGCGACGGGAGAAGACACGGAATTCCTGGAAAGGCTGCCGAAGGCGGTCGTGCCGCTATGGGAGCCGGCGGTGCTTACCGTCCATCGCAACGAGACACGGCTGATCCGAGTGATTGTCGACCAGTATCTGCGCGGATACCGATATG
>NZ_RZSR01001389.1:0-1091 GCF_004023265.1 Mesorhizobium sp. M1A.F.Ca.IN.020.06.1.1 | reverse complement strand
ATACCGAAGCGGCCCTGGGAGCAGAGCGGCAGCGCTCGCAGCAGCTGGCGGACAAGGCCAGCAGCCTCAAGGACCTCATCGCCTCGCTCGAGGCCGACAAGGCGCGCAAGGCGGCCGACCAGGCCAAGGCGGCCGATCGGAAATCGGCGGACGCCGACACGACCGCATCGACCGCGGAACCCGCCGCGCCGCCGGTGCCGGAGGGCAATCGTTTAACCGCTTCCGCCCCGTTCGCGGCGCTCCAGGGCCAGATCGCGCTGCCGGTCATCGGCCAGATCAAACGGCGCTTCGGCACCGACGACGGCAATGGCGCAATGATGCAGGGAGACATGGTTGCGACACAATCGGGGGCCATCGTCACCGCGCCGGCGGATGGAAACGTTCTTTATGCGGGGCCGTTTCGCTCCTATGGTCAACTCTTGATCCTCAATGCGGGCGATGGGTATCATGTCGTCCTGGCGGGGATGAGCAGAATCAGCGTCGCGACCGGACAGTCGGTGCTCGCAGGAGAGCCGATCGGCGCGATGGGAGAGGCCCGGGTGGCTAGCACCTCGGCCTCGCAGAATGGAAATGCGACGCCGGAGCTCTATGTTGAGTTCCGCAAGGATGGAAAACCCGTCGATCCGAACCCCTGGTGGGCGGACCGATTTTCTGGAAGGACGTGAAATGATGCGGAAATTGTCGCTTCTGTTTGCCGGCGCGCTGATGGGCGCATCGGCAATGAGCCTGGTCTACGGCGCACCCGGCTCGGCGGCGAATGCTGCGGGTTCCGAGACCTACAAGCAGCTGGCGATCTTCGGCGACATATTCGAGCGCGTGCGCGCGCAATATGTGACGCCCCCGGACGACAAGTCGCTGGTCGAGAACGCCATCAACGGCATGCTCGCTTCGCTCGACCCGCATTCCTCCTACATGAACGCCGAGCAGGCGCAGGATATGCGCGTGCAGACCAAAGGCGAGTTCGGCGGCCTTGGCATCGAGGTCACGATGGAGAACGACCTGGTCAAGGTGATCACGCCGATCGACGACACGCCGGCCGCAAAGGCGGGCGTGCTTGCCGGCGACTATATCGCCAAGATCGACGGCGAGGA
>NZ_RZSR01001388.1:0-1091 GCF_004023265.1 Mesorhizobium sp. M1A.F.Ca.IN.020.06.1.1 | reverse complement strand
AGCAAGCGCTTGCCACCTTCGGCCGCATCGACGTGCTGGTCGCCAATGCCGGCATCAACGTTTTCCACGAGCCGCTGGAAACCACGGAAGAGGAATGGCGGCGCTGCTTTGCCGTCGATCTCGACGGGGTGTGGTATTCGGCGCGCGCCGTGCTGCCGGCGATGCGGGCTCAGACGCAGGGTTCGATCGTGGCGATCGCTTCGTGCCATTCTTTCGCGATCATCCCCTCGACCTTTCCCTATCCGGTTGCCAAGCACGGACTGCTCGGCCTGGTACGATCGCTCGGCGTTCAATACGCGGCCGAAGGTGTTCGCGTGAACGCGATCGCACCCGGCTACATCGAGACGCAGATCGCGGTCGACTACTGGAACACCTTTCCTGATCCGCAGGCGGAGCGCCAGCGCACCTACGACCTGCACCCGCCGCGCCGCATCGGGCGGCCGGAGGAGGTGGCGATGACTGCCGTCTTCCTCGGCTCCGACGAGGCCCCGTTCATCAACGCGGCCTGCATCGTCATCGATGGCGGGCGCTCGGTTCTCTACCACGAATGAGGTTTCGCACCGGCGGCCGGTCGCCGGAAACGTCTTCAAGCAAAAAGGACTCCCGCCGGCCGGGATCGATATGGAGGAGGAAACCATGAAACGCATGATCAGGATGTGGCTTGCTGTGGCCGCGACCGCAGCCGTCGCGCTGACGGTCCATGGCGCCGGCGCGCAGGACAAGATGAAGTTCGGCTATATCAACAAGATGGGCGACCATCCCTGGTTCGTCCGCGAGGTGAAGGGTGCCAAGGACAAGGCCGCCGAGCTCGGCGTCGACCTGCTTGTCCAGGACGTTCAGTTCGACGCCAACCTCGCCGTCACCACCTTCGACACCTATGTCGGCGACGGCGTCAAGGGCATCGCCGTGGTGGTGCCGGACCGCTCGCTCGGCCCGGTCGTCGCCGACAAAGCAAAGGCCGCCAAGATCGGCCTGATTGCTGTCGACGACGACATCGCCTTCGCCGACGGCACGCCGGTCGCCTATGTCGGCATGAACGCGCTCAACATCGGCAAGCAGGTCGGCGGCGAGATTGCCCGCATCGTCAAGGC
>NZ_RZSR01001387.1:0-1092 GCF_004023265.1 Mesorhizobium sp. M1A.F.Ca.IN.020.06.1.1 | reverse complement strand
GTTTCCGTTTGCGTGTTGTCGGGGCGAAATGTTCTCTACCTGCTCCGCCGCCGTGTGCGGGATGCCCAGCATCGCTGGAGCCATGACGACGCGGATCCGCCTAGAATTGCCGAGCTTTGTTGACGCACGATGAGCGCATCAAAAATCGTGCCAACTTCGCAGAAAGAGACCTGGATAAAGTTTTGATATCGAGATCAGGTGTTTAAGCCAGAGCACGGTGCGAGGCCACACACCACTACGTAGCAGGCGCGACAAACCCGACAGCGATGTCGCTGGTCGATGGGCGGGTAGAGACAGCCGCCGAGACGAAGCCAAATAATTCGCGCGATAGCGGCCGCAGAGCCGCTCCTGCGCTCCCCACGCCGTATCGCGGATCGTATTTGGAAGCTGCTCCTGGCGCAGCAATTGCTCGCGGCTCACCCTTGTGGGAAACCGGTAGCCAAGCCGCCTCATAAGGCATTTGCAGAATGTCCAACTTCCGGATGACGGCCTGATTAGAAGAAGCGGCTTGCTTGGTCACTCAGATGCCACCCATGCAGAGATACTTCATCTCGAGGTAGTCCTCGAGGCCGTGGCGGGAACCCTCCCGCCCGATGCCGGACTGCTTGACTCCACCGAACGGCGCGGCTTCCGAGGACATGCGTCCGGTGTTGATGCCGACCATGCCATATTCGAGGGCCTCTGCTACACGCCAGACACGCTTCAGGTTGGAGGCGTAAAAATAGGCGGCGAGGCCGTAAATCGTGTCGTTGGCCTCACGCACGACCTGATCCGCATCTTCGAAGCGGATGATCGGCGCCAACGGCCCGAAGGTCTCCTCCTGCGCCACCGCCATGGCGCTGGAGATATCGGTGAGCACCGTCGGCTGGAAAAAAGTGCCGTTGCTTCCGATCCTGCGTCCGCCGCAACGGACCGTGCCGCCTTTTGCCACGGCATCGGCGATGTGGGATTCGATCTTGGCCAAGGCGTGGCTGTCGATCAGAGGGCCGATGGCGACATCGGGATCGAAACCGTCACCGACCTGAAGCCGGCGGACCCGTTCGACGAACTTGTCGACAAACGCGTCATGCACTCCCGACTGCACGTAAAGGC
>NZ_RZSR01001386.1:0-1092 GCF_004023265.1 Mesorhizobium sp. M1A.F.Ca.IN.020.06.1.1 | reverse complement strand
CGACAAGGTGATCGTGTTCGCCGCGGCCAGTCTCAAGGACGCGCTCGATGCGGTCAACAAGGCCTGTGAGCCCGAGGTCGGCGAAGCGGCCACGATTTCGTATGCGGCAAGCTCGGCACTGGCCAAGCAGATCGAGGGCGGCGCGCCAGCCGATGTCTTCGTCTCGGCCGACCTCGACTGGATGAAGTATCTTTCCGACAAGAAGCTGACCAGGCCCGACACCGAAGTGAAACTGCTCGGCAACCAGATCGTGCTGGTGGCGCCGCAAGATTCCAAGGTCGAGGCGAAGGTCGAGAAGGGCTTCGACCTCGCCGGGCTCATCGGCGACGGTCGGCTCGCCATGGGCGATTTCAAGGCGGTGCCCGCCGGCAAATATGGCAACGCGGCGCTGGAATGGCTGGGCGTGTGGTCCTCGGTCGAAGGCAAGGTCGCGCAGGCCGAGAATGTCCGCGCCGCGCTCAAGCTGGTATCGACGGGCGAGGCCGCGCTCGGAATCGTCTACGCCACCGACGCCCATGCCGAAAAGGGCGTCAAGGTCGTCGGCACCTTCCCCGAGGATTCGCACCCGCCGATCATCTATCCGATTGCCCAGACCGCGGATTCGAAGGACAAGGATACGGCTGCCTTCCTGAAATGCGTCGAGTCGGCCAAGGCCGCCGCGCTCTTCAAGGAACAGGGTTTTACGGTGCTCGCGCCGAGCAACTGAGAAAGACCTAACACCGCATATGAGCTGGCTGCTGGACCTCACTCCCGACGAATGGAATGCGGTCCGGCTGTCGATCAAGGTGGCGACGGTGGCGATGATCGCCAGCCTGCCGCCCGGCATCCTGATCGCGCTGGTCCTGGCCCGGGGGCGATTCTGGGGCAAGACCTTGCTCAACGGGCTGGTGCATTTGCCGCTGATCCTGCCGCCGGTGGTGACCGGTTATCTGCTGCTGCTCACCTTCGGCCGGCGCGGGCCGGCCGGCGCCTTCCTCGCCGAGCATTTCGGCATCGTCTTTTCCTTCCGCTGGACGGGGGCAGCACTTGCCTGCGCGGTGATGGGTTTTCCACTGATGGTGCGGGCGGTCCGGTTGTCGATCGAGGCAGTCG
>NZ_RZSR01001385.1:0-1094 GCF_004023265.1 Mesorhizobium sp. M1A.F.Ca.IN.020.06.1.1 | reverse complement strand
GTGCCGGTGATGATGTCCACCCTGCCCTCGACGCCGCAGTGCTCTGCCGATCCGCGTCCGTGCTTGCCGACGAGGCCCACCGCGTGGCTGTCATCGACCATCACAATCGCGTCGTACTTTTCGGCGAGATCGCAGACGCCGCCAAGATTGGCGATGATACCATCCATCGAGAATACGCCATCGGTCGCGATCAGCTTAAAGCGCGCGCCACCAGCCTTCTTCAGTTCCTCCTCAAGCGCCGCCATGTCGTTGTTCGCGTAGCGAAAACGCTTCGCCCTCGATAGCCGCACGCCGTCGATGATGGAGGCGTGGTTCAACGCGTCGGAGATGATCGCATCATCTTCGCCCAGCAGCGTCTCGAACAAGCCGCCATTGGCATCGAAGCAGGATGAATAGAGAATCGTATCTTCCAGCCCGAGGAATGACGAGATGCGCGCTTCGAGCTGTTTGTGCTCTTCCTGCGTGCCGCAGATGAAGCGCACCGAAGCCATGCCATAACCGTAGCGGTCGAGCGCGCCCTTGGCCGCTTCGCGCAGATCTTCACTGTCAGCAAGTCCCAGGTAATTGTTGGCGCAGAAATTCAGAACTTTCGAGCCGTCAGCCACCTCGATTTGCGACGATTGCATCGAGGTGAGGATGCGCTCGGATTTGTAGAGGCCAGCGGATTTCAAGCCGTCGATTTCATTTGAAAGATGCGAAATAAATGAGGATGTCATGCTTAATCCCTGCGCGGCGAGTTCCTGAGGGTGCCAGTCCTCAACTGTTAGCCTGTCATCGCAGAATCGAGAGCTGCATTTCGCTTCAATTTGAGATCCGAAGCGCAACGCTCGCTTCAAAAATTTCTCGGAAGTGCTTCAATTTCGGCAATAGTGCCCTGCAGCTTGCAAGAGCAGTCCGGGATCGCACACCTGAGACACGACCTCGGTATCGCTTCGAGGATGCGTGAGAACTTCGCATGCACAGCCGACATGCAGCAGATTTCCGAACCTCGATCGACACAAGCCTGAGATCGCCCGGCAATTTTCAGCTTTGATTATCGGGAGGAAGAGACCCCTGGAACCCTATCGTTAGACAGGATCCGGCTCGGCCCCCCC
>NZ_RZSR01001384.1:0-1094 GCF_004023265.1 Mesorhizobium sp. M1A.F.Ca.IN.020.06.1.1 | reverse complement strand
CCCACGCACCCGCCACAGTCTCGAGCTTGTGCTCGACAATCTCGTCTGGTTCATGCTGGTCTTCGTGCTGGCCGTGTTCTCGACCCTCATTCCGAACTTCTTCCAGCTCGGCATCTTCGCCAACATCGTCGAGGCTTCGAGCGTGCTGGGCGTGATGTCGATCGGCCTGGCGCTGGTCATCATTGCCGGTCACATGGACCTGTCGGTTGAATCGGTCGCGGCGCTCAGCGCCATGGCGGTCGGCATCATGTTCTGCTCGTCAGGCATCGGCCTCGGCCTGCAGTTGCATCCGGACTGGCTGATGGTGCCGGTCTCGCTCGCCGTAGCCCTGGCGGTGGGAGCCCTTATCGGCGTCATCAACGGTTTCCTCATCGTCAGACTGCGGATGAGCGCCTTCATCATCACGCTTGCCTCCTATATCTGGGTGCGCGGCCTCGTGCTTGTCGTTTCCGGCGGACGCTCGGCGCAGGATTTGGCGCCGGCCATCCGCTGGTTCGGTATCCAGCGGCTCGCCGGCCTGCCGCTCACCGCCTGGATCGCTGTCGGCTGCTTCGTCGTCTTCTCGCTGATTCTCGCCAAGACGCCGTTCGGCCGGCATCTGGTGATGATCGGTGGCAACGAGACCGCGACCTTCCGTGCCGGCATCCGCGTCAACCGCAACCTGATCATCGCCTTCGTCCTTGCCGGCGCCATCGCCGGCCTCGCCGGCTGGCTGCTCGCCATCCGCACCTCCGGCGCCACCGCCAATCTCGGCGTCGGCCTGCTCTTCAACGCCTTCGCCGCTGTGGTCATTGGCGGCGTCAGCCTGAAAGGCGGCGTCGGCACCCTGCCCGGCGTCTATGCCGGCGTGCTGCTCCTCTCGGCCATCAACACCGCCATCAACCTCATGGCCCTGCCGGCCAACTTCACCCAGGTCATCCACGGCTTGCTGGTGCTGGCGGCCGTGCTTCTCGACGCCTTCAAGCAAACCATTCGCCAAAGGCTCGCATGACAGGACGGCTCGCATGACCGGACGCATCGAAGGCAAGGTGGCGGTGATCGTCGGGGCCGCGCGTGGCATCGGCAGGGGCATAGCCCAGCGGTTCGCCGAGGAG
>NZ_RZSR01001383.1:0-1095 GCF_004023265.1 Mesorhizobium sp. M1A.F.Ca.IN.020.06.1.1 | reverse complement strand
ATGCCGAGCGTCAGGCAGGTCTCCATGCCGAGCGCTTTCCCGTGCTCGATCATGGCGACGATCGCGTCCATGTCGCGCTCCTTCGGGCCGCGCCAGGCCGCACCCATGCAATAGCGCGTGGCGCCCGCCTCCCGCGCCTTCCTGGCCTCGGCGACGACGCGTTCGACGTCCAGCAGCTTCGACGCCTTCAGCCCCGACTGGTGATGCGCGGACTGGCTGCAATAGCCGCAGTCCTCGGGGCAGCCGCCGGTCTTGATCGAGAGGAGCCGCGACAGCTGCACCCGGTTTTGATCGAAATACGCGCGATGGACCGCCTGGGCTCGAAAGAGCAGGTCGTTGAACGGCATGTCGTGGATGGCCGCGGCTGCTTCTCGGGTCCATCGCGGCAGCGCCCCATCGATCGGCTCTGGGGCCCGGTCCATGGTGAGTTCGGCGTCCAATCGATCCTTCATCATCAAAGATCCTTTTGTTGCGGCTTGCGTGAGTGCATGAAGAAGGTGGCTGTCAGCCAGCCGGGTCAGTTATGGTCTGCCCACCAGCGCCGGGACGGGGAAGGCGCTGCCGGTCTCGTTCAGGATCGAGAAGCTGTAGCCCCCGTCCGCATTGCGCCCGACCGAATAGGTCAGCCGCTCGGTGATACGATTGTCCCTGTCGAAGGTCAGCACTCGCGGCTTGAGCGCGGTGAGTTCGGCCTCCTCCACATAGACCGAGTTGCAGATGATGAGCGGATCGCCCGGCTGGCAGGTGCGGGCTGCGGCGCCGTTGAGGATGCAACAGCGCGATCCGCGTTCGCCTGGGATGACATAGGTCGAGAGGCGCGCCCCCGAATTCTTGTTCCAGATCTCGACGAATTCCATCGGCAGGAAGCCTGCTTCCTCGCAATGATCTGGGTCGAGTGTGATCGAGCCGTGGTAGTCGAGATTGGCTTCGGTCACGTGGATGCCGTGCAGCTTGCCAGCGACGATCTTGCGCATCCCGTTCCTCCTCTCCATCAGTTCAAATGCGTGCAGATGTTTCCGTCGACCGGCACATCCAGGCCGATGTCGAGGATCGGCGCGCTGTGTGTCAGCCATCCGACGGAAATGAGGTCAACGC
>NZ_RZSR01001382.1:0-1100 GCF_004023265.1 Mesorhizobium sp. M1A.F.Ca.IN.020.06.1.1 | reverse complement strand
GTCTTGACGCCGAAGCCGACGCAGACCGGCAGCGCGGTGTGACCCTTGATGCGTTTGACCGCCGCCGACACCTTGGCAGTGTCGGCCAAGGCCGAGCCGGTGATGCCCGTCATCGACACGTAGTAGACGAAGCCGGAGGTGTTCTCGAGCACCTTCGGCAGGCGCTTGTCGTCGGTGGTCGGCGTCGCCAGGCGGATGAAATTCATGCCCGCCTTCAGCGCCGGAACGCAGAGCTCCTCGTCCATTTCCGGCGGCAGGTCGACAACGATCAGGCCGTCGATGCCGCTCGCCTTTGCGTCGGCCAAGAAACGATCGACGCCGTAAATGTAGATCGGGTTGTAGTAGCCCATCAGCACGATCGGCGTTTCGTCGTCGCCGGCGCGGAATTCGGACGCCATCTTCAGCGTCTTGACCAGCGTCTGACCGCCTTTCAGCGCCCTGAGACCCGCCGCCTGAATGGCCGGGCCGTCGGCCATCGGATCGGAGAACGGCATGCCGAGCTCGATGACATCGCTGCCGGCGCCGGGAAGCGCCTTCATGATAGCGAGCGAAGTGTCGTAATCCGGATCGCCGCCCATGAAATAGGTGACCAAAGCCGGACGGCCCTCGGATTTGAGCTTCGCCATGCGGCGGTCGATGCGGGTCGTCATTGTCAGATCTCCATGCCCAGCATCTTGGCCACCGTGTGCACGTCTTTGTCGCCGCGGCCGGACAGGTTGACGATGACGATCTGGTCCTTGTCCATTTTCGGCACGATCTTCATCGCATGCGCGATGGCGTGCGCCGATTCCAGCGCCGGGATGATGCCTTCGACGCGGGTCGTCAGTTGGAAGGCCTCCAGCGCATCGTCGTCGAGGATCGGCTCATATTCGACGCGGCCCGAATCGCGCAGCCAGGCATGCTCGGGCCCGACGCCCGGATAATCGAGACCGGCCGAGATCGAATGGCCGTCGAGAATCTGGCCGTCCGCATTCTGCAAGAGATAGGTGCGATTGCCGTGCAGCACGCCCGGCGAGCCGGCATTCATCGAGGCGCAGTGCTCGACGCCGTCGAGGCCGCGACCGCCGGCCTCGCTGCCGATGATGCGCACATCCTTGTCG
>NZ_RZSR01000138.1:0-8924 GCF_004023265.1 Mesorhizobium sp. M1A.F.Ca.IN.020.06.1.1 | reverse complement strand
CTCCAGGCGCACGGCGATGCCGGCCTCGGTCTCGGTGCCCTTGACGTCGCCCACCAGCTTGCAGCAGCCGTCGCTCGCCTTCTTCATCCAGTCGACCAGCACGAACTTGTCCGAGATGACGGCGTCGAGCCGGCCGTTGAGCAGATCGGTGACCGCCTCTTCCTGGGTCGGGTAGAGCTTCGCCTCGGCGCCGGCCTTGGCGTAGACGTCCTGGGCGTAGTTGGCCTGGGTGGTCGAGGCCTGGGCACCGACCGTCTTGCCGGCAAGCGAGGCCGGCTCGGTCGAGGCGATATCGGCGTCCTTCAGGGCGACCAGCGCAAGCGGCGTGGTGTAGTATTTGTGGGTAAAGGCGACCTGCTTCTTGCGTTCCTCGGTGATGCTCATCGAGGCGATGATGGCGTCGAATTTCTTGGCCTGCAGGGCCGGAATGATGCCATCCCAATCCTGGGTGACGATCTCGCATTCGATCTTCATCTGCGCGCAGAGCGCATTGGCGATGTCGATGTCGAAGCCTTCCACCTTGCCGTCCGGCGTGATGGTGTTGAAGGGCGGATAGGCGCCCTCGGTGCCGATCTTGATCTTTTCGGCCGCGTCTACCGAACCGACGCCGAGCGCCAGCATGGCGGCGGCCGCAGCCGACAGGATCCATCTGGATATCTGCATTTTCATCCCCTTGGGTTCAGGTGCTACATGCTCAGACGCAGCCAAGCACGGCGCGCGAGGCCGGGCAAGCACAGCCTGGCGATCAGCGCGCGGCGCGAAAATGCTTGGAGAGCTTCAGCCCCTGCGCCTGATAGTTGGAACCCAGCTCGCTGCCATAGAGCGCCTGCGGCCGCTTCAGCATATGCTCGTAGACGAGGCGGCCTACGATCTGGCCGTGGTCGAGGATGAACGGCACCTCGTGGCTGCGCACTTCAAGCACCGCGCGGCTGCCGCTGCCGCCGGCGGCGGAATGGCCGAAGCCCGGGTCGAAAAAGCCGGCATAGTGGACGCGGAACTCGCCGACCAGCGGATCGAAAGGCGTCATCTCGGCGGCATAGAGCGGCGGCACGTGCACGGCTTCGCGAGAGACCAGGATGTAGAACTCGTCCGGGTCGAGCACGAGCTCGCCGGCCCCGCTCTTGTAGAGCGGTTCCCAGAAGTCGACCACATCCTGAGCGGCGCGCTTGTCGACGTCGACGAGGCCGGTGTGGTGCTTGCCGCGATAGCCGACCAGGCCGTCCTTGTCGCCGTCGAGATCGATAGAGAGCGCAATGCCGCCGCCGGAGATGTTGGGCGGCTCGGTCGCAACCAGCATCTCGGCGTGATGGAGGTCACGCAACTCATTCTCCGACAGCACGGCATTGCCGGTGCGGAAGCGGATCTGCGACAGGCGCGAGCCGGCGCGCACGACGATCGGGAAGGTGCGCGGGCTGACCTCGAGATAGAGCGGGCCATGATAGCCGGCGGCGATCTTATCGAACTCATGGCCGCGGTCGGTCATGACACGCGTGAAAATGTCGAGCCGTCCGGTCGAGCTCTTCGGGTTGGCCGAAGCCGAGACTTCCGCCGGCAGCGCCAGGCTTTCCTGCAGCGGCACGATGTAGACGCAGCCCGTCTCCAGCACCGCGCCCTCGGCAAGGTTGATCTCATGCAGCTTCAGCCGGTCCAGCTTGTCGGCCACCAGATGATCGGGACCGGGCAGAAAGGAAGCCCGCACGCGAAAGGCCTTGTCGCTAAGTCTGAGATCGAGGCTGGCCGGCTGGATCTGGTTGGTGTCGAGCGCGCGCGGCGACTTCAGCGCGCCCGACTGGAAGAGCGCCGCGATGTCCTGATCCGGAAGAATGCCTGTCTGCCGCAATGTCTGGCTCCGGGCGAAGTCATTGTCGTCGCAGTTTCCTGTCGCAAAACCGCGGGACACTTTTGCGGAGGCTGCCTGGTACAACCCTCTTAATCAAGCCGGCAATTGACGCAAGCGCGGGCGAGGTCTAAAGGGTCGTTATCCCGTGGTGATTTGGCCGGTCGGCTTGCAGCCACGTTAAACAAGTCGCTAAAGGACCGTCGGGCCGCAAGGCCGTATGGACCGGTTGCGACGTCGCGGCCGGTTTTTTTGTGTTTGGAAGCAGGGCGATGACCAAGACGCGTAACTGGAAACCTCAGACGGCACTCGTGCATGGCGGGACGCTGCGTTCCGGCTTCGGCGAGACCGCCGAGGCGATGTATCTCACCCAGGGCTATGTCTACGAGACGGCCCAGGCAGCGGAGGCCCGCTTCAAGGGCGAGGAACCCGGCTTCATCTATTCGCGCTACGCCAACCCGACCGTCGATATGTTCGAGAAGCGCATGTGCGCGCTGGAAGGCGCGGAAGACGCACGTGCAACCGCTTCCGGCATGGCCGCCGTGTCCGCCGCCCTGCTCTGCAGCGTCAAGGCCGGCGATCACATCGTTGCGGCGCGAGCCCTGTTCGGTTCCTGCCGCTGGGTAGTCGAGACGCTGGCGCCGCGCTATGGCATCGAGGCAACGCTGATCGACGGCACCGACATTGCCAATTGGGAAAAAGCGGTCAGGCCGAACACCAAGCTGTTCTTCCTGGAAAGTCCGACCAACCCGACGTTGGAAGTGGTCGATATCGCCGCTGTCGCCGCTTTAGCAAATTCGATCGGCGCACGCGTGATCGTCGACAACGTCTTTGCCACGCCGCTGCAGCAGAAGCCGCTGCAGCTCGGCGCCCATATCGTGGTCTACTCGGCGACCAAGCACATCGACGGACAAGGCCGCTGCCTCGGCGGCGTCATCCTGTCGGACAAGAAGTGGATCGACGAGAACCTGCACGATTATTTCCGGCACACCGGCCCGAGCCTGTCCCCATTCAACGCATGGACGCTGCTGAAAGGCCTCGAGACGCTCCCGCTGCGCGTGCGCCACCAGACCGAAAGCGCCGGCAAGATCGCGGACTTCCTGGCTGGCCGGCCGGAGATCGCCCGCGTCATCTATCCGGGCCGGGCCGACCATCCCCAGGCGGATATCGTCAGGAAGCAGATGTCGGGCGGCTCGACGCTGATCTGCCTCGACGTCAAGGGCGGCAAGCAGGCGGCCTTCGCCTTGCAGAACGCGCTCGACATCGTGCTGATCTCGAACAACCTCGGCGACGCAAAGAGCCTGATCACGCATCCGGCGACGACGACGCACAAAAACCTCACTGACGAGGCCCGCGCCGAGCTCGGCATCGGACCAGGCACGCTCAGGCTCTCCGTCGGGCTGGAGGATACCGACGACCTGCTCGCCGACATCGAACAGGCGCTGAAGGCGGCGAAGGAATGAACCGCCACGGCGGCAAAGAGGGCGCTTGAGCCGCAGCCGGCTCAAGCAATCTCTTCGAGTTCAGTCATCCCGCTGTTGCGGATGGTCATTGCGTTGCCACGCCATTCGACGGCCCCGCCAAGCCAGCCGCGCGCCCAGATGGCGGGAAGCATCGCGTCGCGCACGATCATCGCGGTGACGCTGCGCGGCGACAGATGCCAGCCCTTGGACCAGGCGAGCATGCATTCGGGCACATAGGCGATCGCCAGCACGCAGAGCGCGGTCGTGGGCAGGCTGACACCGGCGCTTGCCGCCGCGATCAGCGCCAGAAGCAGCGGCACGACCACACCGGTCAGGATTTCGGGCGCGAAGAACAATGGGAAGGTGACGCGGCGCAGCCGCGCCCAGCGCGCCTGGCGCGACCAGATTTCGGCGAGCGTGCGCTGGCCGAGCGACTGCTCGAAGGGCGCGGCCACGAGATTGACCCGAAGGCCAAGGCTGTTGACCAGCTTGGTCGCCGCCGCGTCCTCGGCGATCTCGGCGGCCAAAGCCTGGATGCCGCCATTTGCATCCAGCATCGGCTTGTTCCACAGCATGCTCTTGCCCTGCGCGAAGCCAAGGCCGAGCGCTTCGCCGGCATATTGCCAACGCGCCTGCAGCGTGTTGAGGAAGGCGCATTCGACCTCGGCCCAGAAACCGTTCGGACGCGAGCCGATCGGCGTCGAGCAGACGAGGCCGGTGTCCGGCCCCCAGGCCGCCATCAGATGCTGGACATAGTCCTTGGGCATCAGCACGTTGGAATCGGCGAGGATCACCCAGTCGTGCCGCGCCGCCTGCCAGCCCTTGATGCAGTTGTTTAGCTTGGGATTGGCGCTGATCCTGTCATCGCCGACGAGGAGCCGCGCCGGAACATTCGGAAATCTCGCGATGGCGGCGTTGATCAGCTTGACCACGGGATCTTCGGCGTGCGCGACGCAGAAGATCAGTTCGTAGCGCGGCCAATCGAGCGAGAAGGCGCGGTCGAGCGTCTCCTGCGTGAACGGCTCCACACCGCGCGACGGCACGACGATCGAGACAGGCGACAGGCCGCCGGAGGGCGCGGGAATGGCGCAACGAGCCTTCAGCCGCGACGACGCGAGCAGGATGCTGGCAAGGTTGGAAAAAAGAAGGGCCGAGGAGGCAAAGGCGGCTGCGAGGGTCAGTTCCATCGAGATCTGGTCACTCCGGAAAGGCCGCCCGAGGCCGTTTCATCACTCGACAAAGCGCCCGAGTCGCCCGCACGGTTTGTGCACACCAACATTGTCATGTGTCACTTAAATGACATTGTTTGTCGGCACTTGCGGTGGAAAAGCCGGCAGGCTGGCGACGCCGCGGAGGTAGAACCGCGAAGCGCGGTAAAATGTTCCCTGCGGCACCGGAGTGGCTCATGTATCGCGCCGTGACGCGCAACATCGAAGTGCAGGTCAGGCCGTTTTATCTGGAGGACCGTTCCGATCCGTCCGAAAACCGCTATGTCTGGGGCTACCAGGTGACGATCGACAACCGGTCGGACGAGTTCGTGCAGCTTCTGTCGCGCTACTGGCACATCACCGACGGGCGTGGCCGAGTCGAAGAAGTGCGCGGCGAGGGCGTGGTCGGCGACCAGCCGGAGCTCAACCCCGGCGACAGCTATCAGTACACGTCGGGATGCCCGCTCTCGACGCCATCCGGCATCATGGTCGGCCGCTACACGATGCGCAACGGCCGCGGCGAAACGTTCGACGTCGCCATTCCGGCTTTCTCGCTCGATATGCCGGGGACGAAAAGGACGGTGAATTAAAGAACTCGAGTTCCCCGCCTCCGCAAAGCGGGGGCGAGGAGCCGGAGCTTTCTCACTCCGCCGCAAACTCCGCCGGATCGAAGTCGTACTGCGTCGAGCAGAACTCGCAAGCGACATGGATACCGCCGTCCTCGGTCGAGTCCTTTATCTCCTCGGCCGAGAAGCCTTCGAGAATGCCTCGGATTTTGTCGCGCGAGCAGGAGCACTGATCGGCGACCGGCACACCGCGGAAGACGCGCACGCCGTGCTCGTGGAACAGCCGGTAGAGCAGCCGCTCGGCACCCACCGTCGGATCGATGAGCTCGGTCGGCTCGATGGTGCCGAGCAGCGCCAAGAGTTCCCGCCAGGAATTGTCGGCCGGTTCGTGCGTCACGTCTCGTGGATCGCCATCCCCGCCCGAAATGTCGGGCACGCGCATGCGTTCGGGCGCCTGCGGCAGGAACTGCGCCAGGATACCGCCGGCGCGCCATTGCTCGCGGGCCCCGCCCGGGCCCGGGGTCACCAGCTTCGCAACCGACATCCTCAGATCGGTCGGGATCTGCTCCGACTGGCGGAAATAGGTCCGCGCGGCTTCTTCCAGCGATGTGCCGTCGAGTTGGACGATGCCCTGATAGCGCTGCGTGTGCGCGCCCTGATCGATGGTCAGGGCCAGGACGCCGGTGCCGAGCAGCTTCTCCTGCGAGATCTCGCCCGAGGCAATCAGCGCCTGCAGCCGGTCGGCGTCGAAGCGCGCATAGGCGCGCAACGAATGCGGCGTGGTAAAGTCCGCCACCAGCATGTCGACCGGTCCGTCCGTGCGGGTTTGCAGGATGAACTTGCCCTCGAATTTCAGCGACGTGCCGAGCAGTACGGTGAGCACGCAGGCCTCCGCCAGCAGGCGCGCGACCGGCTCGGGATAATCGTGGCGGCTGAGAATGGCGTCGAGCATCGGCCCGAGCTGCACCGTGCGGCCGCGCACATCCAGGGGCGCTACTTCGTAAGGCACGACATGGTCGTCGCCTGCGAAGCCGAATTCGCCGAGTTTGGGTTGATGCTCAGCCAAGGAAAGCGTTTCCAGCATGACAAAACTCCGGGGCGCATCCATCCCGCTTTCCAGGCGGCATGGGTCGAAGCGCGTTCGATTTCAGTGATGGCCCGCAAATAGGCATCACACATCCCGGGATCAAGTTGGCGCGGATCAAGTCGACCCCGGTCAAGCGCCCAGGCACCAGGCCAGCACCGCCTTCTGGGCGTGCAGCCGGTTCTCGGCCTCGTCGAAGACCACCGAATGCGGTCCGTCGATCACCTCGTCGGTGACCTCCTCGCCGCGATGCGCAGGCAGGCAGTGCATGAAAAGCGCGTCGGACTTCGCCCTCGCCATCAGCGCGGCGTTGACCTGGTAGGGCAGGAAGACGTTATGGCCGCGGGCGCGATGCTCCTGGCCCATCGACACCCAGCTGTCGGTGACGACGCAATCAGCCTGGTCGACGGCCTCTTCGGCCGAGCCGGCAAACCTCACCTTGCCGCCATTGGCCTTCGCCCAGTCGACATATTTCTCGAACGGCTCGCTGCCCTCCGGCACGGCGACATTGAGGTTGAAGCGGAACCGCGCCGAGGCTTCTAGAAGCGAGTGCAGCACATTGTTGCCGTCACCTGTCCAGGCGAAGGTCTTGCCGGCCACCGGACCGCGATGCTCCTCATAGGTCATGATGTCGGCCATCAGCTGGCAGGGATGGGTATCGTCGGTCAGCCCATTGATCACCGGCACGGTCGCGTTTTCGGTGAGTTCCAGCAACCGGTCATGCGAGGTGGTGCGGATCATGATGGCATCGACATAGCGCGACAGCACCTTGGCGGTGTCGGCGATGGTTTCAGAACGGCCGAGCTGCATCTCGGTGCCGGTCAGCATGATGGTCTCGCCGCCGAGTTGGCGCATGCCGACGTCGAAGGAAACGCGCGTGCGCGTCGAAGGCTTGTCGAAGATCATCGCCAGCACCTTGCCCTCGAGCGGCTTCGAACGCTCGCCGGCCTTGAGCCTGGTCTTTCGCGCCATCGCATCGTCCAGCATGACGCGCAGATCGCCTGCGGAAACGGCGGACAGGTCGGTGAAGTGACGAACGCTCATCGGCAGATTCCAGAACTACTTCGCGGCTTCGGCCGTAATCGCGTCGGTCAGGCCCTTGGCGCCCGACCGAATGCGTTTCAGCGCCTCCCCGATCTCCTCGTCGGTGACGGTGAGCGGCGGCAAAAGCCGGATGACGTTGTCGCCCGCCGGCACCGCAAGCAAGTGCTGGTCGCGCAGCGCCATGTTAACCTTGGCGTTGGGCATGGCGCATTTCAGCCCTAGCATCAGCCCGCTTCCCCGGATGCCTTCGATGACCTCGGGAAATTCGTCGGCGACCGCCGCCAGTCCTTGCTTCAGCAGCAATGCCTTGCGCTGAACGTCCTCGAGGAAGCCGTCGGCCAGCACGACGTCGAGCACGGCGTTGCCCACCGCCATCGCCAGCGGATTGCCGCCGAAAGTGGTGCCGTGCACGCCGGCCGTCATGCCAGCCGCCGCGTCGTCGGTTGCGAGGCAGGCACCCATCGGAAAACCGCCGCCGATGCCCTTGGCGATCGCCATCAGGTCAGGCGTGACGCCCGCCCACTCATGCGCGAACAGCTTGCCGGTGCGCCCGATGCCGCACTGGACCTCGTCGAAGATCAGAAGCAGGCCATGCCGGTCACAGAGTTGCCGAATCCGCTTCAACGACTGCGTCGGCACCGGGCGGATGCCGCCCTCGCCCTGCACCGGTTCGATCAGGATAGCCGCGGTTTCCGGTGTGATCGCCTTCTCGGCGGCATCGATATCGTCGAACGCGACCTGGTCGAAGCCCTCGACCTTCGGACCGAAACCCTCGAGATATTTGTACTGACCGCCGGCGGCGATCGTCGCCAGCGTGCGGCCGTGGAAGGCGCCCTCGAAAGTGATGATGCGGAAACGCTCCGGATGGCCTTTGACGAACTGATAGCGCCTGGCCGACTTGATGGCGCATTCCAGAGCCTCGGCGCCCGAATTGGTGAAGAACACCTTGTCGGCGAAGGTTGCATCGACCAGCCTTTCGCCCAGCCGGCGCTGCTCCGGGATCTCGTAGAGATTGGAGACGTGCCACAGCTTGGCCGCCTGCCCGGTGAGCGCCGCGACCAGATGCGGATGGCTGTGGCCCAGCGAGTTCACGGCGATGCCGCCGGCGAAGTCGAGATATCGCTCGCCCTTGTCGGTGACCAGCCAGGTCCCCTCCCCGCGGTCGAAGGCCAGGGGTGCGCGAGCAAAAGTCTCGTAAAGCGCCGAACCGCTCATTATATGCGTCTCCGGAACCGGAAATCAAAAAAGCCGCCAATGCGGCGGCCTTTGCGGCTTATCATGTTTTTCGGCCATGAAGTCAACGAAAAGGTCGCGCAGAAGCGCGCGGCAAGGCTCCAGCGCCACGCCGGCCCATCAGCGGTTGGGCAAGTTGGGGAAAACCGTAAAAACCGAATCGGTGTTGCCCTGGGGACTCTTGTCACCGAGTCAGCGCATAAGGTAATTGTAGTCGAGAAATAACTAGATTTCGTGCGGCGGATCTAATCACCCGGTACATGTGGTGTCGTTTGCCCGGCGAGAGCCGGCTCGGGAAAGGATTCTGACCGCCGCACGCCTCAGCAGGAGCGCGGTCTCATGAACTGGACTGACGAGCGAGTCGAACTTCTCAGGAAATTGTGGTCGGAGGGTCTCAGCGCCAGCCAGATCGCCGCGCAGCTCGGCGGTGTGAGCCGCAATGCCGTTATCGGCAAGGTGCATCGCCTGAAACTGTCGGGCCGCGGCCGC
>NZ_RZSR01001381.1:0-1100 GCF_004023265.1 Mesorhizobium sp. M1A.F.Ca.IN.020.06.1.1 | reverse complement strand
CATGAAAGAAATGTCAAAGAATTCAATAACTGGCGCCCCGAGCAGGCACCGGAACGGGGGTAGCAGTCCGCTCGGACCGAACTCCGAAATCGCCCGCAAACTCAAGCAATATTACGACGAGCTGGTCTCCGATCAGGTGCCGGATCGATTCGCTCAGTTGCTCAGCCAGCTGGAAAAGGCCGAACCCGCCGAGAAAAAGGACTGAGACATGGCGGCGGTCTCCCAGAGCTTCAAGACCGAGCTGCTCGGCGCGATCCCAAGCCTGCGCGCCTTTGCGGTGTCGCTGACGCAGAATGCCGACAAGGCGGACGACCTCGTCCAGGAAACCCTGGTCAAGGCGTGGGACAAACATGAGAGTTTCCAGCCGGGCACCAACCTCAAGGCCTGGCTGTTCACCATCCTGCGCAATGAATTCTATTCGCAGATGCGCAAGCGCGGCCGCGAGGTGCAGGACAGCGACGGCATCATGACCGCCAGGCTCGCCGTCCACCCGGCCCAGCATGGCCAGCTCGACCTCAAGGATTTCCGCGGCGCGCTGGAGCAGCTGCCGGAGGATCAGCGCGAAGCCATTATCCTGATCGGCGCGTCCGGCTTTTCCTACGAAGAGGCGGCGGAAATCTGCGGCTGCGCGGTGGGCACGATCAAGAGCCGGGTCAGCCGCGCGCGCGCCCGGCTGCAGGACATCCTGAAGATTTCGGGCGAGGACGAATACGGCCCCGACGCGATCTCGGCGCAGGTGACAGGATCAAACGCCGCCTGACACCGACCTCCGGCTCTTCGACGCTACGTCGTCACGCCGCTTTCGCGCGCCTGCAGGCGAGCGCCAGGGCCTGGATCAGATCGTCTCCCGAGTAGGGCTTGGTGACCAGCTTAATCTCGGGAAAAGAGCCTTCGAGATCCTCGGCGTCGGAGTAGCCGGACGCGAAGACGAATGGAATGCCTGCGCTGCGCAGCCGCTCGGCGAAGTCGAGTGTCGAGGTGCCGCCGAGCATCAGGTCGACGATAGCGGCGTCGAACCAGGAAAACCCATCCCGCAGGTCGATTTCAGCCAGGTCGCCAACAATCGTGACCTCGGCGGCCCCTTGGTCGCGGCATAGTTG
>NZ_RZSR01001380.1:0-1101 GCF_004023265.1 Mesorhizobium sp. M1A.F.Ca.IN.020.06.1.1 | reverse complement strand
GGGCTACGAGCGCGCCGTCTTCCTGTTCGACGGCCACGACGCGGCGCAGCTCGAGGGCGCGCGTAGCCACTGGAAGACGATGAAGGAAGCCGGCCACGCGGTGACCTACTGGCAGCAGACGCCCGACCGTCGCTGGGAGCGCAAGGCGTGAGAGTGATCAGCGGTCGATTATCGTCGCCTTGTGGATTTTCGTGCTGGGCGGAAGGTCCTTCACCTGTCGGTGGATTTGGCCGGCGATATGCACTTTGACCCTGAAGACAAGTCTTCTTGATTTGCTCGACGGACATTTCCCCTCCGAGCACGGGTGGCGTTTCAAAGTCGTAACATTCGCCGGCGGCAGGCGCGCTACATCAGCGATGCGGTGGCCATGCGGTTTTTGGCGGTATTCGGCTTTTTGTCGCCGACATACTCAACATTCGTATCGACCAGCCGGTCGCTGTCGATGCCAATCGCGGTCATGATGTCGATGATTGCCTTGATCCGTTGCTTGGCTAGGTCCTTGTTCGTCTCTGCCGCATCGGCGCCGATAAACTCCTTGGCAGCCAAGGCCGTCAGCCTCACGTTGCAACGCGAATCCTTGATGCTGTTGGCGAACTTCTCGAGGTCGCGTTTGACCGGGGGTGAAATCACCGAGGATCTGCTGTCGAAGAAGAGGGCGACCTGGGCAGGGCTTCGCTTTTCATACTGCCGGCAGGAGATCCCTTGCTTCGGCAAGGTATACAGGATAGCGCTCCGCGCCTGGTTCCTATCGCTGGCGCGATCGTCGACCCAATGAGAAAGCGCCAGCACCATTTCGGGCTTGACGCCCTGCGCTTTCAAAAACGCGCGTGTGGCGTTCAGCCTTTGGCCGGCAATGCCGTCCGCCTTGTCGTACGCGCCTTCCTTGCTGGCCGTCGCGTAGAGCCGGTAGCCGCAATCGCGACCGGCGTCCTTGACGAATGCCGCCAGCCCTTTCGCGGTTTCGTCGGAAATCTTGCTGTCGCCCTTTTTGAACAGGACGCGGTACGAGTTCCACTGGGTGCACTTCGGCCCGACGTCGCGCTCCTGGGCGGCGGCTGTGAAAAATGCGGCGCTGAGGGGAATGACGAAAAGACCCAGGAC
>NZ_RZSR01001379.1:0-1103 GCF_004023265.1 Mesorhizobium sp. M1A.F.Ca.IN.020.06.1.1 | reverse complement strand
CGCCGGCTGTGGGCGCGCTATCTGGAGCTCGACGCGGAGTCCGAATGGGCAAGACTGGCGCAGAAGGGAATCCAGTTCGTGGATTTGCACATGACCGGCGAGCGAGATGTTCGCGCCTGAGCACCCCCCTCTGGCCTGCCGGCCATCTCCCCCGCAAGGGGGGAGATCAGCCGTCGCGTCCGCTTTCGCCAATCGCCAGCGTAAGAGGTCAGGCGCGGCGCCAAAGCTGCCAATCTCCCCCCTTGCGGGGGAGATGCGCGGCAGCGCAGAGGGGGGTGGGACGGAGTGCGGCCTTGCCAGGAAGCCCGCCCGATGACCTACTTCCTCTTCGACGGCCCCGACTCCGCCCCTGTCACCGTCCTGCTCGCGCACGGCGCGGGTGCGGCGATGGACTCTCCCTCGATGACCGCCACCGCCAAGGCTCTCGCCACCGCCGGTTTCCGCGTCGCGCGCTTCGAGTTCCACTACATGGCTGCGCGCCGTTTTGGCCATCGCAAGCCGCCGCCGCGCGCCGAGACGGTGAACCCGGAATATGTCAAGGCGATCGCCGATCTGCGCGCCAAAGGCTTGACCGGCAAGCTCATCATCGGCGGCAAGTCGATGGGCGGGCGCGTCGCCTCGATGGTCGCCGACGAGATGTTTGCCAATGGCGACATCGCTGGCCTGGTTTGTCTGGGCTACCCCTTCCATCCGCCGGGAAAGCCGGAGCAACTGCGGACAAAACATCTCACCGACCTGAAGACCCCGACGCTGATCTTCCAGGGCACGCGCGACGAGTTCGGCACCAGGGACGAGGTCGCGACCTACGGGCTGTCAGCGGCAATAGAGGTGGTCTGGCTGGAGGACGGCGACCACGATCTCAAGCCCCGCAAGGCGGTGTCGGGTTTTTCGGTGGCGGATCACCTGAAGACGGTGGCGGAGACGATAAAAGCTCGGATGGCGCCTCTCGCTTCGTCATCCTAGGGCGAAGCAAGGAGCGAAGCGACGCGGCGCAGACCCTAGGATCCATGCCGTGACGCTAAGGCATTGCAACGGCTCAGAATTTGGCCCCCGCAGAGTTCCACGGCGATGGTCACGGCATGGATCCTCGGGTCAAGCCCGAG
>NZ_RZSR01001378.1:0-1106 GCF_004023265.1 Mesorhizobium sp. M1A.F.Ca.IN.020.06.1.1 | reverse complement strand
ACTACCATGATGCTGGAAAGGTTTGCTCTTCGCTCTCGTGGCTTTCTCGCGGGTGTGGCGATGTCGGCGCTGCTCGCGGTGCCGGCCTTTGCGGTCACGCCTGCCGACACGTTGGTCGAAGGCTTCGCCTTCGACGATATCATCTCGATGGATCCGGGCGAAGCGTTCGAGCTGTCAACCGCTGAGGTTACCGGCAACACCTACGATCTCCTGGTTCGCCTCGACCTCAGCGACACCTCCAAAGTCAAGGGCGATCTCGCCGAGAGCTGGACTATTTCCGACGACGGCCTGACCTACACCTTCAAGCTCAAGCCCGGAATGAAGTTCGCCTCCGGCAATCCGATCACCGCCGCCGACGTCGCCTATTCCTTCGAGCGCGCGATCAAGCTGGACAAGAGCCCCGCCTTCATCATCAACCAGTTCGGCATCAGCGGCGACAACGTCACCGAAAAGGCCAAGGCGGTCGACGACACCACCTTCCAGTTCGTTGTCGACAAGGCCTATGCGCCGAGCTTCGTGCTCAACTGCTTGTCGGCTACCGTCGCCTCGGTCGTCGACAGCAAGCTGGTCAAGGAACATGTCGCCGCCGTCACGCCGAGCGCCGACTACAAATGGGACAACGACTTCGGCAATGCCTGGCTGAAGACCGGCTATGCCGGCTCCGGCCCTTACAAGCTGCGCGAATGGCGCGCCAATGAAGTCGTCGTTCTGGAACGCAACGACAACTACAACGGCGAGAAGGCCAAGATCGCCCGCGTTATCTACCGCTTCATGAAGGAAAGCTCGGCGCAGCGTCTGGCGCTCGAGGCCGGCGATATCGACGTCGCCCGCAACCTCGAGCCGAACGATCTCGACGCCATCGCCAAGAATGGCGATCTCACCACCACCAGCGCGCCGAAGGGCACGGTCTATTACATCAGCCTCAACCAGAAGAACGCCAACCTCGCCAAGCCGGAGGTTCGGCAGGCCTTCAAGTACCTGGTCGACTATGATGCGCTGGGCTCGACCATCCTCAAGGGCATCGGCGAGATCCACCAGTCCTTCCTGCCCAAGGGCGACCTCGGCGCCATCGACGACAACCCGTTCAAGCTCAATGTCGCCAAGGC
>NZ_RZSR01001377.1:0-1108 GCF_004023265.1 Mesorhizobium sp. M1A.F.Ca.IN.020.06.1.1 | reverse complement strand
GTCGTGGTCGTAATAGAGATTGGCGGCGTAGATCGGCTGCGTCGAGTCGCCGACGATGATGGCGCCGGGCAGCGCGCCGCGGATCGTCTCCACCGCGCGCAGTTGCGCCAGATAGTCTGGCCGCAGCTCCGCCAGCGCGGCCTCTCGCCCTGCGGCAGCGCGGGCTTCGCCGTCTTTCGCGGCGACATGAGCGGCGCCGAGTGCAGCCAGCAGGGCAGAAAGCGCCTCGGCACAATCGCCGTGGATGCCAACCGTCACCGGACGGCGCGCGAGCTGGTCGGCGCCGATATCGATGCGGATGAGGCTCGGCGGCAGCACGAAGCCGCCATCGCCGTAGCCGTCATAGTCGGTGGGGCCGAATTCGGTGCCGGCGGCGATCACCAGATCGGCATCCGCCATCAGCGCGCGCACCGCCTTGAGGCTGGGGCTTGCCGGCACCAAGAGCGGGTGCCGATGCAGCAGGCCGCGCGCGTTGGCGGTCTCGACCACCGGCGCGCCGAGCGCTTCGGCGAAGCGTGTCAGCGCCGCGTCCGCTTTCTTGGCACCGCCACCGGCAAGAATCAGCGGACGGCGAGCCGCCTTGATCAACCTCGCAGCCTCGGCAACAGCCGCCGCGTCCGGAGCGGGCGGCGCGGCGTTGCCGAGCACCGGCGCGAGCCCCTCGGCGGGCTTCACCATGACGTTTGTCGGGATCTCGATGTGAACCGGACCCGGCCGCGACGAGGAGAAGACGGCGAAGGCGCGGGCGAGCGCACCCGGCAGTTCCTCGGCCTCGGTGACACGCTCGGAAGACAGCGCCACCTTCTCCATCATGCCGCGCTGGTCCGGCAGTTCGTGCAGGAAGCCCAAACCCTTGCCGAGCGTATCGGTGGCATTGACACCGGAGATCACCAGCATCGGCACCGAATCGGCGCGCGCCTGGCCCATCGCGGTGATGGTGTTGGTGAGGCCGGGTCCGGTGATGACGAAAGCCACGCCCGGCCGGCCGCCGGCGCGGGCGTAGCCGTCGGCCATGAAGCCGGCGCCCTGCTCGTGGCGCGGCGTGATGTGGCGGATCTTCGAACGCGCCAGGCCGCGATAAAGCTCGACCGTATGCACGCCCGGAATG
>NZ_RZSR01001376.1:0-1114 GCF_004023265.1 Mesorhizobium sp. M1A.F.Ca.IN.020.06.1.1 | reverse complement strand
CGTCATTGTCCATCAACCATGCGTGATCCGCGCGAAATCAATTTCGTTGCGCCGGCAACGGCCGTAAAGCAAGGTGCGTGAAGAGGCAACATGATGAACCGT
Organism: Mesorhizobium sp. M1A.F.Ca.IN.020.06.1.1; assembly: GCF_004023265.1. Classification (NCBI taxonomy): domain Bacteria; kingdom Pseudomonadati; phylum Pseudomonadota; class Alphaproteobacteria; order Hyphomicrobiales; family Phyllobacteriaceae; genus Mesorhizobium; species Mesorhizobium sp. M1A.F.Ca.IN.020.06.1.1. The sequence continues at coordinate 1,012 of NZ_RZSR01001376.1, read as the reverse complement.
TCCCTGCTCTGCGCCCTGATGCTCACGCTGGCCGCCACGCCGGCCGCCGCGGCGAATCTGGTGAAGACCTACAGCTATTTCAGCGTCGGCGGCCGCACGCTGGACGACATCGAAAAACAGCTGACGAAAAACGGACCGGAAGTGAAGAGCACCGGCTCCCGGCATCCGGGCGCAACGCAGATGGCCTTCACCACCCGCGTCAGCTATGCGCAGACCGCGAATTCCTGCCGGATCGCGAACGCGCAGGTGACCGTGAAGGTCAAGGTGATCCTCCCGGAATGGCGGCGCCCGCGCAAGGCGGATCCGCAGGTCAGGCTGTTCTGGGATACGCTGTCGGCCGACATCAAGCGCCACGAAGAGCGCCATGTCGAGATCGCCAAGAATCACGCGCGCGAACTCGAGGACGCGCTGAAGGCGACTTATCCGCAAAGGACCTGCGAAGCCGCGAAGGCCCAGGCCGCCCAGATCTCGGCCGCCATCCTCGCCAAGCACGATCGCGCCCAGGTGCAGTTCGACCGCGTCGAAAGCGTCAATTTCGAGAGCCGAATCATCCGGCTCCTGCGCTACCGGATGCAGCGCACCCAAAGCGGGCGGTTGCCGCCGGCTTGACCATTGGACCGGTGGTGCCGGCGAAAGCCAACACCGCCGAAACAATGGTGCCAGATTCCAAAAAACTTTCGAGCATCGGTCGAAAACGGCCTATATCGACCGACATATATCGGGTTTGCCGTCCGGCGGACTTTGGAAACCGAGATACGAATGACGGGCGCAGGACGCCCCGCACCGGCTGCTTCTTGCCGACGGCGCACCGACCTTGAAAGAGTGACGCATGGACCAGACCGTCGACAATCGCACGACGATGAGGACAATGGCCTCGCCGTCGATCAGCGAGAGCGAGAAGAACGCCATCATCGGCGGCGTGCTCTTGTCGATGCTTCTGGCGGCGCTTGACCAGACCATTGTGTCGCCTGCCTTGCCGACCATCGCGCGCGCGCTCGGCCACGCCGAATAC
>NZ_RZSR01001375.1:0-1116 GCF_004023265.1 Mesorhizobium sp. M1A.F.Ca.IN.020.06.1.1 | reverse complement strand
GACCTTCTGGCCGTCGACGAGCGTACGCAGGCCGGAGGCCTCGATCGCGGAGATGTGGACGAACACGTCCTTGGCGCCGCCGTCAGGCGTGATGAAGCCGAAGCCTTTGGTGGCGTTGAAGAACTTTACGGTGCCGGTCTGGGCCATGGGGGAAACTCCTTCACCCGTATCAGTCTCGTGGGCTCGCCCGCTTCCTTGGGCTGATCCCGGTGTTGCTTCGGCAGTCATGCATTCGCGCATGGTCAAAGCCCCCGCCGAAAAACGGGGCCGTCAGAGATTCACACTATCGGGGAAAGGTCGTCCAAAACGTGCCGCTCTCCGGGTCGCAAATGCCCGAACACCAAATTTATTACACGGAAATGTGATGGTTGCAAGACAGCACCGCAGGCGGCCCTCGGCGCGCCCAACGCGAGGCCATCGATAGACCCGGCGCCATGACCGGTCATCGGCCAGTGAAAAGCCGGGCATGGGCCAGTGCGAGAAGCCGACCGGCGATAAATTTCGCCCCGGGCAAAGCACAAGCCGGGGTTGCGTTCGATCCCAAAATGGCGAGGAATTGCGCGAGCTGGCGCGATCGCGCCTGAGCCAGATAGGAGAGGGACCTATGCGATTTCTTGCGGCAATCGTTTCGCAGCAGGGCCTTGTCGCCCTGCTACTGTCGGCATTGCTGGCGGCCTGTACGGTGGTCGTCGACGAAGGACCGCGTCCGCGCCCGCCAAGGCCGCATCCGCAGCTCTGCACCATGCACTACGAACCGGTCTGCGCAAGACGCGGCGGCGACCGCCAGACCTTCGCCAATGCCTGCCTGGCGGAGCGGGCAGGGTATCGTATCGTGCGTGACGGGCCTTGCCGGGATGGCGGCGGTGGCGGCGAGCAAACCTTCTGCACCCGCGAATACGCGCCGGTCTGCGCCAGACGCTACGGCGAGGTGCGCACTTTCCCGAATGCGTGCGAGGCCCGCGCGGCGGACTATCGCATCATCGGCGACGGGCCTTGCTAGCGGTATTGCGGGCAAGTCGCCGGAGCGCTGCCCACACACTTGCATCTGCCGCCCGCTTGGCTTAGGTCCGGCGGACGGACAAACACGGCAGGTTTCCCATTAACAGAGATCAGAGA
>NZ_RZSR01001374.1:0-1118 GCF_004023265.1 Mesorhizobium sp. M1A.F.Ca.IN.020.06.1.1 | reverse complement strand
GGAGCAGCAGCCGAAACGCCCCACTTCTCTTCCAGGAGCTTCGACAGCTCGGCCGCCTCGAGGACGGTCAGCTTCGAAAGGTCGTCTACGATCTTTGCCAGATCAGCCATTTGTGTATTCCTTTACTTGGTTCGAACGTGTGTTGTTGACAGCGAGGAACGGCCTCATGCCGCCTCGTCCTTCCGGGCGTAAGCGCCGATGACGCGCGCGACCGAAGCCGCGGGCGCATTGACGATCTGGGCGATCCGGGTTGCCGGCGTGGCGATCATGCCAACCAGCTTGGCGCGCAGCTCGTCGAGCGACGGCATCGTGGCGAGTGCCTTGACACCGTCGGCGTTGAGCGAGGTCGAGCCCATTGCGCCGCCGAGAATGATCAGCTTGTCATTCCCCTTGGCGAACTCGGACGCGATCTTCGGCGCCGCAACCGGATCCTCCGAATAAGCGATCAGCGTCTGTCCCTTGAACAGATCGACGATCGATGCGGAGTCCGTGCCCTGAAGAGCGATCTTGGCGAGACGGTTCTTCGCGACTTTGACGGTGCCACCGGCGGCGCGCATCTTCGACCGAAGGTCGTTCATTTGCGCGACGGTGATACCGGCGTAGTGGGCCACGACCACTGAACCCGCGTTCGAGAACGCTTCGTTCAGGCCCGTGACGAGTTCGCGTTTTTCCGCTCTGTCCACTGCCTATCTCCAGTTGACCCCTGCCCCATTCACGAGGTCAGAAGTCGGGTTGCCTTTTGCCGGCCGGGCCATCCACAAACGGATCTCCCGAACGGCGCTCGAGGATCCTGCCCCCTTTCGCCACACCCGCCGGCAAGGCCGGTTGATGTGCTGACAAAAGGCAAACACGGTTCGAACCTTTCATTGGAACTTTTCGCTCCTTTGTCGGGTCTTCACCCGTCTCATGCAGGCCCACATGAATTAAGGCCCCCTTTTGAACCAAGGCCGGCCGCCTGCAATCTCGGACAGGATATCCGGAAACCTTTCGGCCCCCGGGTTACCGGGCCGCCGACGGATCGGCGGTCCGGAAATCTTTTGCGACCGGCCGGAAGCCGGTCAGGCGACATTTACGACGCGGCGAGCGTCGCGATGTCGAGCTTGAGGCCAGGGCCCATC
>NZ_RZSR01001373.1:0-1119 GCF_004023265.1 Mesorhizobium sp. M1A.F.Ca.IN.020.06.1.1 | reverse complement strand
GGCCTCGCTTGCCATTGCCGCAGTGATCGTGATGACCATGTGGACTTGGATAAGAGGCAGCAGGTATCTATTTGACAAGACGCGCAGGAACCAGATTCCGCTCGATTTCCTTGCGGGCAATCTGTTGAAGAAGAAACCGCAGCTGGTGTCCGGTACGGCCGTGTTCCTGACCAGCGATCCCGCCAGTGCGCCGACCGCGTTGATGCACAGCCTGAAGCACTACAAGGCGCTGCACGAACAGAACGTCATCCTCTCTGTGGTGACGGCGCAGCAGCCCGTGGTGCCCGACAGCGAGCGGATCAAGATGGAAACGATCAATGAGCTGTTCATGCGGGTGACACTGACCTTCGGCTACATGGAACAGCCTAACATCCCGCGTGCGCTGGCGATCTGCCGCAAGCAGGGTTGGAAGTTCGACATCATGACGACGTCCTTCTTCCTGTCGCGTCGCTCGCTCAAGGCGTCACCCAACTCCGGCATGCCGGTGTGGCAGGACAAGCTGTTCATCGGCTTGGCGCGCACGGCCGCCGACGCGACGGAGTATTTCCAGATCCCGACCGGACGTGTGGTCGAGATCGGAACGCAAGTGGCCGTTTAGGTATGCCCGGTTAAGCAGAATCAATTGGCATTTCGCGAGCCGGTGAATGCCTGACCGGGCGGAGGCCACGATGCTTGCGCCAAACTGGGGTCCGGTTCCAGGCCTGAAGCTTCCGGCCCCGAAAGCCGTCCTTTACGCCTGCGATCATTTCCGTTCCGCATTGTCTTGCCGACCCACCAGTCGAGATGCGCTGAAACGACCTCGCCGGGCAGCAACTTATCATTTGAACCTAATCGATGTGCCGCAAGTCCGACCTTCATTCTTCAGTTCACAGGCTAGCGTTGCCAAAATCGGCGTGCCGCCTAACCGGCGCCGCACCGTGACCTGTCAGGATGCTATGCAGGCGCGAGGCAGAAGCTGGCTCGAGGCCGCCGGCCTGGTGCTGGTCCGGCAGCGGCCGGGCTCGGCCAAAGGCTTCATGTTCCTCTGGAGGATGAGACGGGTGCGGCAAACGTCGTCGTCTGGGTCAAGATCTCTCGAGAAATTCCGGCGCGTGCTTCTTGCTTCGGCCATGCTCGGCG
>NZ_RZSR01001372.1:0-1123 GCF_004023265.1 Mesorhizobium sp. M1A.F.Ca.IN.020.06.1.1 | reverse complement strand
CAGTATCTGGATTTCTGCCGCGAGCTTGCCGACGAGGTCAACATCATGGATCGCGGCCAGATCGTGCATACCGGCCCCGCCGAGGATCTGGACAGGCCCGATGTACGCAAGCTCCTTACTGTCTAGGTTCAGTCGTCATCCTTTGGCCGAAGCGCCGCAAAACAATGTCGTTTCGATGGAAAGTCCGTAGAAGCGTGCCATGTTCTGCGCGGCATCCTGCGTTCGATATTAAGCCGATAGGGCTGAGCAAAGCATGGGATAAGAATCGCCGATCGGGGAATGCTCGTACAACGACACTTATGAATCGCTTGTCGCGCAGCGCCCACGCGCTCCAATCCGCGGCCGCGGTTTGCTGGGGGCGAACTCCAGTCTGAGCCATCCGAAAGCGACCTTTCTGCTCACCCAACAAGCCGTCGTTCGGACAGATGGAAAGCTCCCTTCTTCCGCGTCAAAGGACGCCTGAGCCCAGGGGATCGACTCGCCTCGTCAGGCTCCGCGATTGAAGCGATCTATCCTAAAATCGTCGAGGGCCGTTTCGCAGTCGCCAGTCGTGATGAGCTCGGCCATGGCGTCGCCGACACCCGGACCGAGCTGGAAGCCGTGCCCGCTGAAGCCGAAGGCGTGGAACAGGCCCGGCGTCGTCGACGAGCGTCCCATGATCGGCAGCATGTCGCGGACATAGCCTTCGCAGCCCGACCAGGTGCGGATGACCGCGACTTGCGCGATCGCCGGCAGCAGCCGCGCGACGGCCCGCAATTGCGTCGGCAGGCGCATGGGGTCGGCGGCCGCATGGCCTGGATCGAGGTCCACCGACACTCTTTCGGCCGCGCCGCCGAAGACGATGTTGCCGCGCTCGACCTGGCGCAGATAGGCGCCATAGTCCTTGTCGCGCGTCCAGATTCCGACCACCGGCAGGATCCGGTGCGGCAGTGGCTCGGTCACACCCATTTGTGGACCGCGGGCATCGAGCGGGACCTCTTCGCCGAACAGCGCGGCGACGCGCGCGCCCCAGGCGCCGGCGGTGTTGACCAGGCATTCGCCGGCGAAAGCGCCTTTTGAACTGGCGGCAAGGAAACCGGAGTCGGTCCGCTCGATCCTTTCGACCCGAGCTTCGTCGATGATT
>NZ_RZSR01000137.1:0-8929 GCF_004023265.1 Mesorhizobium sp. M1A.F.Ca.IN.020.06.1.1 | reverse complement strand
CTTTCGGCTTGAAGAAGGTCCGGTAGTAAAATCCCACCGGCATGAACCGCGAAAATCGGTTCATCACGAAGCCGCTGTCCCTGCGGGCGGAGCGGCTGACGTTTTGCGCTCGAACCGCAAGACCCTCAGAAATCGGATGACGATCGGCAAAGACGCTCACGTCATTGCCGATCTGGACCAGCGTGTTGGCATCTTGCGCGGCCATCGTAAGGATACCGCGGGGTCTGTGATACTTGAACGACCGTGACAGTATCCACTCGTCGTTCGCAGCAAGGGCCGACGCAATGGTGTCCCCGGTTACGCCCTCGTACTCTCTTCCATCGAAGGTGAACTCGACCTTTTGCAATCCATCGATAAGCAGCCCCTGCCGCTGTGCCGGCTTATTCATCGCACCTCTCCCAAGGGACCATCCGCAGGCACGGCGAAAGTGGCCAGTATCTCGTCGGTTATCGTGTTTCGCTCAGCAAGAAACCAGAAGTTCGAAGGCGTGTGGCACCACCACTCGCGAACGATGCCCGCCGTGTTGTTGGACATCCAGAGGTAATCGGACCACTCTTTGTCGCTGGCGCTCGTCGGGTCGATGTGCTGGTGGACTTCGCCATGGCACTGGAACTCGGTTATGTTTCGCGGCCCATTGAGAGGGCATGTCATGACTTTCACTTTAAGCTCCTCAATGGCTGGCGGCGGTAGCGCCCATTTCGTTGACAAGATCGAAGCGCTCGAAGCGATCCAGTTGGAAGGAGCGGATTTCCTCCGGGATGCGGTTGTCGGCGATGGCCTTCGCCAGGAAGAAGCCGCTGGCGGGCGTCGCCTTGAAGCCCCATGTTCCCCAGCCGGCGTCCAGCCAGTAATTCGAGAGCGGACTTTGGCCCATGATTGGACTGTAGTCAGGCGTCATGTCGGTGATACCCGCCCATTGGCGCAAGATTTTCAGCTCCCCGATGAATGGGAAAAGCTCCAGCGCAGAGGCGGCAAGCCCCTCCTTGAGTTCGAGGGTGGATCGCGTGTTGTAGAGTTCATACGGATCGGATCCGCCACCGATGACGAGCTCACCTCTCGCTGACTGCGAAATGTAGCAGTGGAGAGCGGTCGAGGAGACCATCGGATCAAGGAACGGCTTGATCGGATGAGTGACCATCGCCTGGAGAGGATAACTTCTTATCGGCAACTTCAGGCCGACCATCTTCGCGACGACGGACGAGTAACCCGCCACGCACTGCACCACGAGCCCTGCCGAGATGTCGCCGCGGTTGGTCCGGACGCGCGTCACCTTATTGTTTGCAACGTCCATGCCCTGGACTTCTGTACGCTGGTGCAACTCGACACCACGTTCGCATGCTCTGATGGCGTATCCCCAGACCACTGCGTCGTGCCGGGCGATCGCGGCATTCCGGTGCCAGAGACCGGAAAGTATGGGCATGCCTTTGATGTCGAGATTGAGGGAAGGAACGAACTCTTTGATCTGTTTGCGATCAACGATCTCGTTTGCTTCGCCACAGAAAACGCCGGCGTCTGCGCGCAGCCGTAGCGACCGCGATACCCCGTCGGAGTGGGACAGCGTCAACTGCCCTCGCCTGGAGTACATCATGTTGTAGTCCAGCTCGTTCGAGAGCGACTCATACAGTCTCAGCGACTTCGCATAGAACCTGATCGAACGTTGGTCCGTGTAATTCGATCGGATCACGGTGGTGTTTCGGGCCGTGTTGCCGCCGCCGAGATAACCCTTCTCGAGGATCGCAACGCTTCGAATGTTGTGATGCTTAGCCAGGTGATAGGCCAGTGACGCACCATGCCCGCCGCCGCCAATGATCACGACGTCATAGTGCTCCTTGAGATCGGGCGTGAGCGGCACTTCCTGACGCGCCGGGTACCGTTTCGAGATGCCGTACTTCAGAAGGGCAAACACCATAACTCGGGTCCTGTTACTGGTGAGCAGGTTTGAATATCGCTCTTGCAGACGCCGCGACATCGAGTCCGCCCCACACTTACCAGGGGGCTCAGGACGAGAGTGGCATACCTTGGAGATTGTAATTGCCTAAAAGGGACATGAATATTAGATATCCTGCCATATAGCCTCCCCCGCTTTCGAATATTAAATTTGGAGGTACACCATTCTAGATGCGCGTGGCGTTCATTCTGACGACAGGTTATTCGCTGATGGCCACCGCTTCCGCCGTTGAGCCGTTGCGAGCAGCAAATCATCTCGCGGGCAAGAAGCTCTACGAGCTCAGCTTCGTTTCGACCCACGGCGGGCTCGCCAGATCTACGGCAGGAGGGGGTTTTGACACTCTGTCGATGGCAGACTCAGGGTTAGATTTCGACCTTGTCTTCGTTGTCGCGGGCGGAAACCCGATGGCCTATGAAGACCCCGAACTGAACCGATATCTTCGAAAGCTCAACGCGCGAAAGGTAAAACTCGGCGGCATTTCGGGGGGGGCTGCGATCCTTGCCAGGCAAGGCTTGATGGCGAACCGACGATTTGCGGTTCATTGGCAGCATATCGAGGCGCTCGAGGAGCTCTCTTCTGACCTACTTGTAGAGCGGCGCCTCTTCATCATCGACCGCGATCGATATACCTGCGCGGGGGGCGTAGCAGCGCTCGACATGATGCTTGCCATCATTGCTTCCGAGCATGGGACAGTATTTGCTCAAGCCGTCAGCGACTGGTTCATTCATACGCATATGCGATTAGCGAACGAGCCCCAGAGAGCGACCTTGGCTCAGCAACTGAACATCACCCACCCAGCGTTGATTGCCGCCACCGATTTGATGGCGAGCCATATCGCCGACCCGCTGAACGAGCAGCAGATAGCAGGCCTCTCCGGTTTAAGTTCGAGGCAATTGCAACGGCTTTTCAATGAACAAATTGGCGAACCGATCATGCAATTCTATCGGCGAATGAGGCTGGAAAAGGCAAATGAACTTCTTCAGCAGTCGACATTGCCTATAACCGAAATCGCAATAGCCGCGGGGTTCTCCAGTCTTTCGCATTTTTGTCGAGCGTTCCGAGAACAATTCGGTGTAAGCCCTCGGCACCGCCGGACGGATAGCCGAAAGAACATGACCGTGGTTCGTTCGACATAGAGTAGCAGTCGCGGGCCTCTTTGCCTAAACAACTCTCTGCTCTATCGAACTGGAACGAATATCTTCATTCGAGCAAACCAGCCCACAAAGCTGGGCTCTTGCCGCTGGAACCAATGTGCCCGAGATGTAACCCGCCGTTGAAGACCGGTGAAGTCCTCACCATCCGACTGAGAACTTGTTTGACAATCGAAATTCATCTAGCTTGGTGCTTGCGTAAGGCGAATGTCTTCGCTCACGTATTTGCGCAACGTTGAAACGCCCCAATCAATTGCGATGCGGCGGAAATCACTCCCTCGGCCATCAAGATGCGGGCGTGTAAGGCAATTCCAGGTCGCAAGCGCCTGGGAGAGAAATCCACCGCAGGCACTTCCCAATGCTACCGACACCTCACATGCCTAGTTTAGGGAGCGGGATGGAAAAACGGCCGCTCCGCTCGATTGCATGCGCGGCCCGAAGCACGGTCATTTCGTCGAAGTAGCGTCCGACCAACTGGAGCCCGATAGGCAGGCCTTCAGAGTGCATTGCGCAGGGCATTGTCAGCGCGGGGTGACCAGTCATGTTGAAGAACGTCGTATAACGCGTGATCGCATTGCCGATTGCTTCGTTCACGCCATTCCTGGTCACCTTGACGGTCCCGACCTTTTGGGCGATTTCCGGCGTGGCTGGGGTGAGGATCAGATCAACGCCGTCGAAGAGCTTGTTCGTTTCCTGTCGATAGACCTCAACGAATCGCTTAGCCTTGACGTAGTGTTCCGCCAGAATGCACTGCCCGAGCGCGAGGCCCGCGCGGAAATCCGCCCCATAAAGGTGCCCGCGCTCCTGCACGTACGCCGAATGGGCGCTCAGCGCTTCCGGCATCTGCACCGTGAGAGAGACGGTCCGGCTATGCTCCATATCCGGAAAAGCAACGGGAACCAGCATTGCGCCAGCAGTGACGAGGTATTCCTTGACGCTCTCCAGGGCGGCCAGGATCTGATCGTCGGCGCGCTCATAGTAGAAGTTTTTGGGGATGCCGATGCGCAGACCCGGGATGTCCTGCCCCAACGCCTCGCTGTAGTTGTCTACGGGCCGATTGGCCGAAGCAGGATCGGATGGGTCATAGCCAGCAACAATATGTAAGAGATCCGCACAGTCCGCGATCGTCCGGGTCATCAGGCCGACATGATCGAGCGTCCAGCAGTAAGGCACCACGCCCGCCGTCGGGACGCGACCAATGGTCGGTTTTAATCCCACAAGGCCATTAAGCGCGGCGGGCGCGCGAACAGAGCCCCCAGTATCCGTCCCAAGCGCTGCCGGAATCAGACCGAATGCCACAGCGGCGGCCGACCCACTCGAGGAGCCGCCCGCCAAGCGCGTAGGGTCGTACGCGTTTACGCAAGTGCCATAGACCTCGTTTTCGCCTGTTGCTCCGTATGCAAACTCATGCAGATTTGTCTTGCCCAGGCTGATCGCTTTGGCCGCGCGAAGCTTGGCGACAGCGTAAGCATCACTCTTGGCCACCCGATCATGAAAGACTCGGGATCCTGCTGTGGTCAGGACACCTCGAACGTCGAACAGGTCCTTCGAGGCATACGGCACGCCGGCGAAAGAAGATGCGCTCAGTTCGTCGCGAGAAAGGCTCGCAGCCTGCTTCTTTGCATCGTCGATCGTCGGCGTGATGAAGGCCCTCGACAGGACATTGTAGCGGTCAATCCGCTCGGCAAACACGTCGACAAGCTCCGCGGGCGTAATCTGCCGCGTGGAAATCAGCTGTTTGAGGCTCTTAACGTCTCTGAATGCAATATTGTCAGTCATTTGGGATTGCGCCTTGGACACCCATTGCCGGAGGGATGGTTCCGAGATCAATCTTCCGGAGTTGCTCAAGCTCATTCAGCAGATCCTGAAAGCCCGTAATGATTCCCAGCTGCGGATTAACGAGCTCGTTTATCTCCGCTTCCGACCAGCTATGTGAGGCCATTTGCGTGGATATGCCGATCAAGGTTTCTTTCTGGAGTTTCTGCATCGGGTCCTCGCAGAGTTGGCAGCGAGCGTGCGCGCGCGGTCGCGCGCACGCTTGGACGTTTAGCGCACGATCAAGGTCTCGGGAGTTTTGTTGGTCAGGATCTCGCCGCCATTCTCTGTGACCATGACAGTGTTGGAGATGAAGTAGTCGGCCACCTTGGTGTTCGTAAACCAGGAATGGGCGTGAACGACCATGCCAACTTCGATTTTCCGGGTCGACTTGGGGAAGAGGCTTGTCACCATCGAACCGCCCGTCCAGCTTGGCGGGAATCCGATGCCTACCAGATAGCCGCAGTGATGTCGCTGATAGTCGACCAGACCTGCGCCCGCGGCTACTTCGTGCCAAGCATCGTACGCATCGCCCGCCTCGGCGCCCGGCTTCAGGGCCTCACAAATAGCCTTCATACCGCGGATCGCGAGTTCCGCAGACGCCTCAACGCCCTTAGGGGTAGTGCCAATGTAAACCAGCCGGCCCATCGGCGACTGGTACTTGCGATAAGAGGCACAGGTTTCCAGGAAGACCGCATCCCCATTCCTAAATATCTCGCCGCGCCACGTTGTGTGTTCTTCACCGAGGCGGCTGGTCGGGCGGATGAATGGTCCGAAGCCTGGATACTCGCTTCCCTCGAGGATCATCTTGCTGTGATAGGCCGCGGCGACTTCGTAGTCGGATGCGCCATCATGCACAGCCTCGACAGCAGCTAACGTACCCAGATCCACGGCATGAGCCGCCTTACGGGTATATTCCATTTCCAGCGGCGACTTGATCAGACGAATGTCGTCCAAGATGCCAGATCCATCGACCCAGTGAACGCCTGTCTGGTCGTGCTGAATGCGCTCTGCATGTCGTGCCGTGAGGAACAGACTGCGCTTCTCGATGCCGACGCGCTTGCCCGCGAGGCCGAGGTCCTTCATCGCTTGATGAACATAGTCCGAAAGCTCTTCGTGGTCCTTGTGCCCGTAGAACTTCGCATTCGTGACCTGGTTCTCGACTGTGATTCGTTCCATGGCGCGGCAGCTGAGCGCCATTTCTCCATTTCGGTTCAGAACGAGAACGTGTGCCGCGAAGAAGCCCCAATGATCGAGGCCGGTGAGATAATAGATGTTTTCAGGGACAGCGATCACGATCCCATCGAGGTCGCTTTCAGCTAGCGCGCGCTTTGCTTTCGCGAGACGGCGATCAAGTTCCTCTTTGGGAAAAGGGGATTGGAACGTCATAGGTCTTCCCTCCTGTGGTGACGGCTATTGGCCCGCCAATGGTATACCTTAGTAATCCGCAACCCAAAACACCGCAAGTGAAATTCTCCAAATTGTCGGAATTTCTGGTCGTTTAGGGCTTTATCACAGCGAAGCCCTTGCGTCTCGGTGTGTCCAGTGGTACACCAATTGCGCAATTCTGCATCAAACCCAACCAATGGGGGAACCAATGAGATTCAGAACCATATTGGCCACTTTCACCACCGCCGCTGCATTGTTTCTTGGTACTTCTTTCGGTCAAGCCGATGACCTGACCGACCGCGCTAAGGCAGGGAAGCCGATCCGGATCGGCTTCGCACATGAGATCCCCTGGGCTTACCCGGGCGATAAGAATGAGCCCTTGGGCTTTGCCAATGCCATAGCGCTCGGCGTGCTGAAATCCATGGGCTACACGAATATCGAGCCGGTCGTGACCGATTGGGGCGGCCTGATCCCAGGCCTGCAGGCTGGGCGTTTCGATATCATTACAGGTGGCATGTACATAACCGGCAAGCGGTGCGCGAATGTAAGCTTTGCCGAGCCGATGGGGAAATTCGGCGATGCTTTCATCGTGAAAAAGGGCAACCCCAAGCACATTGAGACTTATCAGGACATCAAGAAGACCGGCGCGACGATGGCGACGGTCTCCGGCTTCGTGAATGTCGATGCGGCTCTCAAGGAGGGCATTGCCGAAGACAAGATCATGCAAGTGCCAGGCCTTACAGAGGTTCTTGCTGCCGTAAAAGCTGGCCGGGCAGACGCCGGTGCCGGCAATGACTTCGCGATGAAAGACCTCGTTCAGAGTGCCCCGAATGACATCGAGGTTACCGACTCGGCCGCCCTTCCAGAGTGGACGTTTAATTGGGTCGCCATTGCCTTCAAGCCGGAAGATAAAGACTTTCTGAAGGCCTATAACGAAGCGCAGGCAAAGTACCTCGGAACACCAGAGATGCTGGAAGCTGCTGGAAAATTCAAGTACACGAAGGCTCAGCTACCCGGCGACACGAAGACCGATTGGATTTGCGCAAACAGATAACCTCCCAAGGGGTGGGCGAGCTGCTAGGCGCGTAGCTCGCCCATTTTTTCCAAACTGAGTTGCAATGACTTACATTTCATTCCTCTCTGAGTACGGCGACCGTTTTATAGACGGGATGCTGGTCACCGGCCTACAGTTTCTCTGCTCTTTGGCCCTGGCGACAGCACTCGCGCTGACCTCAGGCCTCATGCTTTTGTCATCCAACCCCGCAGTGAAGGGCGCCGCTGTCATTTACGTGGAGTTCTTTCGCGGAACTTCGCTCCTTGTGCAGCTTTTCTGGCTGTTTTTCGTGCTACCGCTTTTTGGGATAACGCTTGAACCTTTCCTTACGGGGTTCTTGGCGGTCGGACTCAACACCGGTGCCTACGGAGCTCAACTTGTCGTAGGGGCGATTAAATCAGTACCTCGCGGCCAGTGGGAGGCAGCCTATGCACTATCGATGTCACCTGCCAAGCGCATGCGGCGCATAATCATACCTCAGGCATTGGCCATCATGCTGCCGGCTTGGGGCAATCTTGTCATCGAACTGCTCAAGAGCACAGCGCTCGTTGCGCTAATTGCGGTGCCCGATCTCATGTTCGAAGCCAAGCAACTGAATAGCTCGACTTATCTCTCGACTTGGACCTTCGGCACCGCACTCGTCATTTATTACATCTTTGCTCGGTTCCTTATCACGCCAACCATGCGTTCGCTGGAGCGCGTGATGGCCCGTAGAATGGGAAGGAGCTGAGCGATGCATTGGGATTGGCAATTTGCGCTCGAGATCCTGCCTCGGATGCTGTGGGCGACGGTCAATACCCTCATGGCGGCAGGACTTGGCTACGCAATCGCCGCTGTGCTCGGTCTGGTGTTTGCGATCGCTCAGCGCGCACCCTTTCGCCCGCTGACGGTCACAGTCCGCGAGTTCGTAGAGTTCGTCCGCTCAACGCCGCTCGTATTGCAAATCTTCTTTGTCTATTACGTCGGCCCCGAGTATGGGGTTTCGCTGAGCCCTTGGGTTGCAGGTATGATTGCCATTGGCTTGCATTATGCCGCCTATCTCTCCGAGGTCTACCGAGGGGGCATTGAATCTGTTCCCAAGGGGCAATGGGAAGCATGCACCGCGATCAACCTGACCGCCGCACAGGCCTATCGGCGAATAATTCTTCCGCAAGCGTTGCCACCCTCGGTGGCCGGCATGGGCAACTACTTGATCAGCATATTCAAAGATACGCCAATGCTGTCGGTCATCGGCGTAGCGGAACTCATGCAATCCGCTACCGCGATCGGCGGTCAAAACTACCGTTACCTCGAACCGTACACGATCGTTGGCGCCGTGTTTCTGACGATCTCGCTATTCTCTGCCGCCTCTATTCGTGGCTTCGAAGCGTGGGTTCGCCGCAAGTTAGGACTGTACTAATGCAAGACCTGTCATCATTTCCCCTGGAACTGACTGGACCCGAGATCCCAATGGTCAGGTTCATGAATGTGCGGAAAACCTACGGCGATTTCGTAGTTCTGGATAATTTGAACCTGGACGTGGCGCCGGGTGAAATGGTCACCGTCATCGGTCCTTCGGGCTCAGGTAAGACC
>NZ_RZSR01001371.1:0-1126 GCF_004023265.1 Mesorhizobium sp. M1A.F.Ca.IN.020.06.1.1 | reverse complement strand
TGCCTCGAAGATGGGCCTTGGCGGCATGATGCCCGGCGGCGGCATGCCCGACCTTTCCAAGATGGACCCGAAGCAGCTGGAGGCCTTGCAGAAGCAGGCCCAGGCTGCCGGTCTCGGCAAAGGCCTGCCGGGCGGGCTGCCCGGCGGACTTCCCGGCGGCGGGTTGCCGGGCCTGCCCGGCGGCATGAAACTGCCGGGCCTTCCCGGTCTCGGCGGCGGCGGGCTGCCTGGCCTTGGCAAGAAGAAGTGAGGGGCGATGAACGAAGAGAAGGACATGGCCGAGGCACGCGCCGTTCTGGCGGGCTACCGCGCTTCGATCGACAACATCGACGCCGCCCTCATTCATATGCTGGCTGAGCGCTTCCGCTGCACCAAGGCGGTCGGCGTGCTGAAGGCCGAGCATGGCCTGCCGCCGGCCGACCCGGCGCGCGAGCAGCAGCAGATCGCCCGCCTGCGCCAACTGGCGAAGGATGCGCATCTCGATCCGGATTTCGCGGAGAAATTTCTGAACTTCGTCATCCGCGAAGTTATCCGGCATCACGAACAGATCGCCGCTAACAACGGCGTGACGAAAACCGGCTGAAGCTGGTGCATGTCGCCCAACTGCGCAGCGGTCTTGGGATTACGACTTGCACAACGCCAAAGCCGCAACCCAATCAACCAACTCAGAGCTTGTTAGGAGATAAAGAATGGCACTGAAGATCAGACTGGCCCGTGCGGGCTCGAAGAAGCGTCCCTATTACCACGTCGTCGTCGCCGACGCCCGTTCGCCGCGCGACGGCCGTTTCATCGAGGCGCTCGGCTCGTGGAACCCGCTGCTGCCGAAGGACGGCGAACGCGTGAAGGTCGACGCCGACCGCGTCAAGCACTGGCTCTCGCACGGCGCCCAGCCGACCGACCGCGTGCTGCGCTTCCTCGACGAGGCCGGCATCGCCAAGCGTCCGGCCCGCTCGAACCCGAACAAGGCCCTGCCGGGCAAGAAGGCGCAGGAGCGCGCAGCCCTGCTGAAGAAGGCCCAGGAAGACGCCGCCGCTGCCGTTGCGGCCGCGTCCGCAGCACCCGCCGAGGCGGAAGCCGCGACCGCCGCGTAGTCTCGGCCCCCGGGCAAAACAGGTCACAAGAACCG
>NZ_RZSR01001370.1:0-1128 GCF_004023265.1 Mesorhizobium sp. M1A.F.Ca.IN.020.06.1.1 | reverse complement strand
GACGAGGAGGCGAGGACCGGGTCCAGCACCACCGGTATGTCGGGGTGATCCCGCAGAACCGCCGCGGCTTTTTCGATTGCGCCGTTTGTGCCGAGCATCCCGATCTTGATGGCCTTCACATCGTTGGCCGCGAGTGCGGCCCGCATCTGGGCCACGACAAGACCCGGCGGCATGTGCTCGATCCAGTCGACCGACCGATGCGTCTGGGCGGTCACCGCCGTTACGGCGACGCACGACCGGGGGCCGAGCGCCGCGATCGTCTCGACGTCGCGCACGATCCCGGCGCCGCCGCTTGAATCGGCTCCCGCAACGACCAGCACGTGAGACTCGCGATCTATCGCCACGGCGCTGTTGCCTCGAGCCACTCACGCGTGCGCGCCTCTGGATCGGCGGCGCGGATGATATCGGTCACCACCGCCGCACTTCGTGCGCCATGTTCGAAAACTCCTGGAAGCCGCTCGACAGTAAGCCCGCCGATGGCGACAAGCGGAAGATTGCCGACGCGCTGTTTCCAGAAGGTAATGCGATCCAATCCCTGCGGCGCCCATTTCATCGCTTTCAGAGTGGTCGGGTAAATCGGACCGAGCGCGACGTAGTCGGGCTCCGCGAAGAGTGCCGTTTCGAGCTCGATGGGGTCATGCGTGCTCAAGCCCAGCTTGAGCCCGGCGCGCCGCATCGCCCTCACATCAGCGCTCGCCAGATCCTCCTGGCCCAGATGCACGAAGTCGCAACCCTCGTCGATGGCGAGCCTCCAGTAATCATTGAGGACAAACTGGCAGCCATGGCGTTCACATACCGTCTTCGAAGCGCGAATCTCCCGGCGCAGTGAAGCTTCACTCTCGTCCTTGATGCGCAGCTGCACCAGCTTCACGCCAACCGGCACCAGGCGTTCGATCCACGCGCTGGAATCGACGATCAAGTAGAACGGATCGAGCTTCACGAGAATGCTGCCATGCCGATGACAGGGGTGGAGGGGACCGCCATGTCGCGCGGCGCGAGCAGGCCGGCACAATATGCCCCACGACCCGCCTCCACCGCCTTGGAGAAGGCCGCGGCCATGGCAACGGGATCGCCGGCCTTGGCGACGCCCGTGTTAAGAAGCACCGCGTCGTAGCCGAGCTCCATGAC
>NZ_RZSR01001369.1:0-1128 GCF_004023265.1 Mesorhizobium sp. M1A.F.Ca.IN.020.06.1.1 | reverse complement strand
TCGGAGAGACGATCGCCCAGGGATCGGCCGGTTCGTCTGCCGATCTCGCGCGGCTGCGCGAGCTGATGGCGGAGCTTTCCGCGGCGCAGGGCGAGACGCCGCTGATCCTGCCTTCGGTCGATCGCAATGCGGTCGCCGCCGTGGTGCAGGATTGGACCGGCATCCCGACCGGACGGATGCTGTCCAGCCAGACCGAGAAAGCGCTCAGGCTGGCCGCGACCCTTTCGGAACGCGTGGTCGGCCAGGATCACGCGATGGAGATGATCGCCAAACGTGTCCAGACCAGCCGCGCCGGCCTTGGCGCGCCGGAAAAGCCGGTCGGCGTATTCCTGCTCTGCGGCCCCTCCGGCGTCGGCAAGACCGAGACCGCGCTGGCGCTTGCCGAGACGCTTTATGGCGGCGAGCAGAACCTGATCTCGATCAACATGTCCGAGTTCCAGGAAGCGCATACCGTCTCGACGCTCAAGGGCGCGCCGCCCGGCTATGTCGGTTACGGCAAGGGCGGCATCCTGACCGAGGCGGTGCGGCGCAAACCCTATTCGGTGATCCTGCTCGACGAGGTCGAGAAGGCGCATCCGGACGTCCACGAAATCTTCTTCCAGGTCTTCGACAAGGGCATGATGGACGACAGCGAGGGCCGGCGCATCGATTTCAAGAACACGCTGATCCTGCTCACCTCGAATGTCGGCTCCGACGTCATCATGGACCGCACCAAGAACGGCACCGTGCGGACCGGCATTGACGATCTCGACGCGGCCCTGCGCACTCCGCTGCTGAAAGTTTTCCCGGCCGCCTTCCTCGGTCGCGTGGTCACCATACCCTATTATCCGCTGTCGGATTCGATGATCGAGGCGATCGCCCGCCATCAGTTCGGCAAGATCGCGCGGCGGCTTAAAGCGACCAACGATGCCGAACTGGTCATCGGCGACGGCGTCATGGATCTGGTCAAGGCGCGCTGCACCGAGATCGAGTCCGGCGGCCGCATGATCGACGCCATCCTCACCAACACGCTGCTGCCGGAGCTCAGCCGCGGCGTGCTCAACCGCTCGCTGGAGGGCGAGAAGATGACGAAGGTCACCGTCGGCGCGTCCAAGGAAGGTTTTACCTACTCCTTCGAGTAGCCGCAGC
>NZ_RZSR01001368.1:0-1129 GCF_004023265.1 Mesorhizobium sp. M1A.F.Ca.IN.020.06.1.1 | reverse complement strand
GTGCCTTCGGATTGGCCAGCACCTCGTCAATCGCGCGCTCGATTGCAGCGCCGGCCGCCTCAAAATTCGCCAAGCCGCGCTTTTCCCCGAGCCAGCTCAGCATCATCGCCGCCGACAGGATCAGCGAGGTCGGATTGGCGATGTTCTGGTTTTCGATGTCGGGGGCTGAACCGTGCTGCGCCTGAGCGCAGACCAAGCCGGCATCCGCATTTGCATTGATCGAGCCAGCAAGCCCAAGCCTGCCCGACAATTCGCTGACGAGATCGGAAAGGATGTCGGCATAGAAATTGGTCGTGACGATCACATCGAACCTCGATGGATTACGCACCAGATGCGCGGCCATCGCGTCGATGATGAAGTCGTTGAGCGCTACCTGGGGAAACTCCTCTGCAACCTTGCGCACCTGCTTCAGGAAGAGACCGTCCGTCAGGATGAAGTTATTTGCCTTGTGAACGGCGGTGACTTTCTTGCCGCGTTTCATTGCAAGTTCGAAGGCCGCGCGGGCGATACGCTCGCAGGCATGAGCGGTGATCTTGCGGACCGACAAGGCAACATCATGCGTGGGCATGAACTCGCCGGTGCCCGCTACCATGTTGCGGTCCGGATAAAAGCCTTCGGTGGCCTCCCGCATGATGACCAGGTCCATCTCCTTGCCGATATGCGGGATGAAGGAGCGCGTCCTTGCTGGACGGACGTTGGCAAAGAGGTCGAGCTTGACGCGGAAGCCCGCTGAAACGTTGACGCCACCCTTGTCACGGGCCGGATAGTCCATGTGCGACTGGGGCCCCAGGATGATGCCGTCATAGGTTTTTGCTCTTTCCAGAACCTCGTCGCGCAGCGTCGTTCCAAACTTTGCGAGGCTCGTGAAGCCGGCGTCCTCATAGTCGTATTCGAGACCCAGGTCGTAGACGCCATCAGCAGCCTCGAGCACCTCGATTGTGGCCTTGGTGATCTCGGGCCCGATGCCGTCGCACGGCACAACCATGATCTTCATTGCGCGTCTCCCGCTCATGCGACGGGAGCCTCCCCGTCGGAAATTCGATGCGAGAGAGTTTTGGCTTTTTATGTCAAAAAATGCAATAGATAATTTTCCGCCGGCTCCCTGGAGTGACTTTTGTGCGACCAGGAC
>NZ_RZSR01001367.1:0-1131 GCF_004023265.1 Mesorhizobium sp. M1A.F.Ca.IN.020.06.1.1 | reverse complement strand
CCCCCCTTGTGGGGGAGATGTCCGGCAGGACAGAGGGGGGCGCTGTCCTGCCAACGTATCCAGCATCGCGCTCATCTCAATTCCCCTCGAACACCGGCTTTTCCTTGGCCACGAACGCCTTGTAGGCGCGCTCGAAATCGCCGGTCTGCATGCAGATCGCCTGTGCCTGCGCTTCCGCCTCGATCGCCTGGTCGAGACCCATCGACCATTCCTGGTTCAACTGCGTCTTGGTGATGCCGTGCGCGAAGGTCGGGCCGGAGACGATGCGAGCTGCCATCTCGAGCGCGTCGGCCTCGAGCACCGCCGCATCGACCAGCCGATTGTAAAACCCCCAACGTTCGCCTTCGGCCGCGCTCATGGTGCGGCCGGTGTAAAGCAGCTCGGCGGCGCGGCCCTGGCCGATGATGCGGGGCAAGATCGCGCAGGCGCCCATGTCGCACCCGGCAAGGCCGACGCGGGTGAACAGGAAGGCGGTCTTTGCTTCCGGCGTCGCGATGCGGATGTCGGAGGCCATGGCGATGATCGCGCCGGCGCCGACGGCGACGCCATCCACCGCCGCGATGATCGGCTTGCCGCAATTCAGCATGGCTTTGACGAAGTCGCCGGTCATGCGCGTGAAGGAGAGCAGCGCCTTCATGTCCATCTTGACCAAGGGTCCGATGATGTCGTGGACATCGCCGCCCGAGCAGAAATTGCCGCCATTGGGCAGGAACGCCACGGCATCGACATCATCGGCGTAAGCGAGATCGCGAAAAGTGTCGCGCAGCTCCGCATAACTGTCGAAGGTCAGCGGGTTCTTGCGCTCCGGCCGGTCGAGCCGGACCTTCGCGACCCTGCCTTCCACCTCCCAGAGGAAGTGCTTCGGCTTGAGCTTGGCCATGGCGCTCATTCGCGTCCCTCCCAATTGCTGCGGAACGATTTCAGCATGCCGGTCAGCCGGCGCGCTTCGTCCTCGCTGACAGTGCCGAGGAGCTCGCCGACCCAGTTCTCATGCGCCGCGGCGATTGCCGCGAAAGACTTCGAACCTTCTTCGGTCAGCCGCACCATCGAGGTGCGGCGGTCGCCGTTGCGGCGCGCGCGCGTCACCAGCCCTTCGGAGACCAGCCTGTCGCGATTCCTGCTGGTGTCGAA
>NZ_RZSR01001366.1:0-1132 GCF_004023265.1 Mesorhizobium sp. M1A.F.Ca.IN.020.06.1.1 | reverse complement strand
CGCGTGCGGCGCGCGATGCCGGCATTTTGACGGTGGCCGTCGTTACCAAGCCTTTCACGTTCGAGGGCAAGCGCAGGTCTCAGGCCGCCGAAGAGGGCATAGAACGCCTTCGCGAAAGCGCCGACACCGTGATCGTCATCCCCAACCAGAACCTTTTCAGGGTCGCCGACGCCAGGACGACGTTTGCCGATGCCTTCGCTATGGCGGACCGTGTTCTCTACGCCGGTGTCGGCTGCATCACGGATCTCATCGTGAAGGAAGGCCTGATCAATCTCGATTTTGCTGACGTGAAGTCGGTGATGCGGGACATGGGCCGGGCGATGATGGGAACCGGTGAAGCCTCGGGGGAGGGCCGCGCAAGGGCGGCGGCCGAGGCAGCAATCGCCAACCCGCTGCTCGATGAGGCTTCCATGACGGGCGCCAGAGGCCTGCTGGTATCGATCTGCGGCGGCACGGACATGACGCTCTTCGAGGTCGACGAAGCCGCGACACGGATACGGGAAGAGGTCGACGCCGATGCCGATATTATCGTCGGCGCCATCTTCGACCAGGCGTTGGCCGGAAAGTTTCGGGTGTCGGTCGTCGCAACGGGTCTGCGGAAGAGCGAAGACATGCCGCAGCTTCAGCAGAGGATCGCCTGAAGCCGGCCTTCCTGGTTGGCGAGATCCCGCCGGCGAATCTCTACTCGTCGCTATGACTTGACTTGGTTGGCTTTCGGTGGCCTGCCCAGGCCCCTACGGCCGGGATGGTGGCGAGCGGATCCTAGCTAGGGTTTTCAGTCGAGCGAAGCTGGAGCAGATCAGCTGGCCATTCTTTAATAACGGGCCATTCTCTCGGCGATGAGGCCCGGGCGGGCTGCGATTTTTGCGCCGGCGCCGGTGAACATTTTTCCCCTGAGACAGTTTGGAGTGCCTTGGGGAATACCGGAAAGCCACTTGGACAACACGGGATTAACGGACAGCACGACCAGTGACGCGGAGCGCTTACTCGCTGTCCGGTCCGCGGGTCTGCAGTGGATCACGGTGGCCGGCTCATATTTCGCCACTGAGGACGGCGAGCCGTGGATGCCGATCGGGCAGAATGACGCGATAAGCTGGCCTGAGCTAAATGGGCTGTTCCGGCGCAAGGACAT
>NZ_RZSR01001365.1:0-1133 GCF_004023265.1 Mesorhizobium sp. M1A.F.Ca.IN.020.06.1.1 | reverse complement strand
CCGCACCGCCGCGACCTCGACCGCCTCGCGGTAGACAGCGATCTGGCCGAGCTCGGCGAGATTGATCGGCGCCACCGTCCAGCCGCGGCCGTCACGAGCGATCAGCCCTTCGGTCTCGAGGCGCAGCAGCGCCGCCCTGACCGGGGTGCGGGAGGCGCCGAAGCGGCTTTCGATCCAACGCTCGGTCAGCCGCTCGCCCGGGCCGATCTCGAGCCCGAGGATCATTTCGCGAAGCTGCCTTTCGACATTCTGCATTTGCGACATTTGTCGTTCCGCTCTTCGGCGCCGCATTGACAGCGGCGGGGTTGAGGTTCATGACGGATACCGATCTGGTATCCCAAAACGGTATCCGGAACAACCCCGGACAACCAAGTAGGCATGACATGGCAGAAAACAGCACCCAGAGCGGCTACAATATCCATTGGCGACGCAATCTCGCCGTCTGCTTCGCCGGCTCGTTCAGCACGCTGATTGCCATGACGCTGCTGTTGCCGTTCCTGCCGCTTTATGTCGAACAGCTGGGTGCCGAAGGGCACGCGGCAATCGTGCAATGGTCAGGAGTTGCTTACGGTGCCACCTTCTTTGCGGCGGCGCTGGTCGCCCCTCTGTGGGGGCGGCTCGGCGACCGTTACGGCCGCAAGCTGATGCTGGTGCGCGCCTCGTTCGGCATGGCGATCTGCATGTCGCTGACCGGTATGGTCGAGAGCGTCTGGCAATTGGTGCTGCTGAGGCTCCTGATCGGCTTTGCCGGCGGCTACTCCTCGGGGTCGACGATATTGGTGGCCATGCAGACGCCAAAGGAGCGCTCCGGCTGGGCGCTCGGCGTGCTGTCGGCCGGCATCACGGCCGGCTCGCTTGTCGGACCGCTGCTTGGCGGCATGCTGCCGCCGGTGATCGGCATCCGCGCCACCTTCCTGTTGTCGGGCGCTGTCATCTTTCTCGCTTTTCTGGCCACGACTTTCCTGATCAAGGAAAACCCGCCGGCTCCCAAACCTGTCTCGTCGGCAAAGCCGAAGAGCGGCTGGGCACAGATTCCCGACAAGCGTCCGGTCGTCGCGATGCTGACGACCGGCATGCTGCTCGCCTTTGCAACCATGTCGATCGAGCCGATCATCACGGTCTATGTGCAGCAG
>NZ_RZSR01001364.1:0-1134 GCF_004023265.1 Mesorhizobium sp. M1A.F.Ca.IN.020.06.1.1 | reverse complement strand
CCGTGGGCGCCGGCCACGCCTTCGTGTCGCTCGGCACGTCGGGGGTGCTGTTTGCCGCCAACGCCTCCTATCTGCCCAATCCGGAAAGCGCGGTGCACACCTTCTGCCACGCGCTGCCCAACACCTGGCACCAGATGGGGGTCATCCTGTCGGCCACCGATTCGCTCAACTGGCTGTCGGAGATCACCGGCAAAGGCGCCGGCGACCTGACCGGCGAGCTCGGCGACAAGCTCAAGGCGCCGACAGGCATCGCTTTCCTGCCTTATCTCTCCGGCGAGCGCACGCCGCATAATGATGCGGCCATTCGTGGTTCCTTCACCGGCCTCGCGCATCAATCGAGCCGCGCCGTGCTGACCCAGGCCGTGCTCGAAGGCGTGGCGTTTGCCTTCCGCGACAGCCTCGAGGCGCTGAAAACGGCGGGCACGACCCTGACCAGGGTGACGGCGATCGGCGGCGGCTCGCGCTCGCGCTACTGGCTGAAGGCGATCGCCACCGCGTTGCAGCTGCCGGTCGACATCCCGGCCGACGGCGATTTCGGCGCCGCCTTCGGCGCGGCGCGTCTCGGGCTGATCGCCGCGACCGGCGCCGATCCGCTTGCCGTTTGCACCGCGCCGGCGACCGATGCGACGATCGAACCGGATGCCGCGCTTGGTGGGGCGTATGCAGATGCTTATCAACGCTATCGTGCGCTCTATCCGGCGATCAGGGCGGTAACCGCGTGAGTATGCGCGAGGCACCCCCCTCTGCCCTGCCGGGCATCTCCCCCTCAAGGGGGGAGATTGGCAGCTTGGGCGCCTCGCTCCCTTTTGCAGCGTTGGAGATTGGCGAAATCCTAGATGAAAGCCGATCTCCCCGCTTGCGGGGGAGATGGCCGGCAGGCCACAGGGGGGTGCCTCGCGCCTCCCTTACCCGGTTAGCCTCACTGCGCCGGCACCTTGTCGAGGAAGCCGGTGACGCTCTTCAGGCGGCCGTTCTCGATGACGCAAATATCGGTGCCTTCGATGACGGATTCTGCGCCTTCAGGGCCCAGATTCCACGAGAAGCGGATGCGGTCGGCAAAACCATCCGGCTCACCCTTCAGCGAGAAGCGGAAGCCGGCGAATTGCTGCTGCACGCCGTCGATCAGCGCGGCGA
>NZ_RZSR01001363.1:0-1135 GCF_004023265.1 Mesorhizobium sp. M1A.F.Ca.IN.020.06.1.1 | reverse complement strand
GGGCGATAAGATGCGAAGCCGCACCCAGTATATGCGCGGTGGAGCGCAACTACCGCTCCACCGCGCATATACTGGGTGCGGCTTCGCATCTTATCGCCCACAATGAGGGCCGCTTCGGCAAGACGCTGTTCACCGACCGCAACGACCCCGAGGACGATAAGGTGCATGTCCATGCCGCCTGGGATTCGGAGGAAGAGGCGCGCGCCATCGGCGAGGCGATCGAGGCCTACCAGCGGCAAAAGCACAACCTCAACGATATGGCGATCCTGGTGCGCGCGTCCTTCCAGATGCGCGCCTTCGAAGACCGCTTCATCACGCTCGGCTTGAGCTACCGAGTCATCGGCGGCCCGCGCTTTTACGAACGCTTGGAAATCCGCGACGCGCTGGCCTTCTTCCGCGTCGTCGCCAACAGCGGCGACGACCTTGCCTTCGAGCGCATTGTCAACGTGCCGAAGCGCGGGCTCGGCGAAGCCACCATCCGCCAGATCCACGACACCGCGCGCGCCATGCAAATCCCGATGCTTGAGGCCGCGGCGACACTCGCCGAAAGCGACGAGTTGAAGCCGAGGCCGCGCGCCGCGCTGCGCGAGGTCGCGGCCAATTTCGAGCGCTGGCAGAAGGCGCTGGAGACCACGCCGCACACCGAGCTCGCCGAGACCATCCTCGAGGAGAGCGGCTACACCGACATGTGGAAGAACGACCGTTCGGCCGAAGCGCCCGGGCGGCTGGAGAACCTCAAGGAACTGATCCGCTCCATGGAGGAGTATGAATCCCTGCGTTCGTTCCTCGAGCATGTCGCGCTGGTCATGGAGGCAGAGCAGGGCGAATCGCTCGATGCGGTCTCGATCATGACGCTGCATTCGGCGAAAGGGCTTGAGTTCGAGACCGTATTCTTGCCCGGCTGGGAGGAAGGCCTGTTCCCGCATCAGCGCGCGCTGGACGAAGGCGGCCGCTCCGGCCTCGAGGAAGAACGCCGCCTCGCCTATGTCGGCCTGACGCGCGCGAAAAAGAACCTGCACGTCTGGTTCGTCTCAAACCGCCAGATCCACGGCCTGTGGCAATCGACCATTCCGTCGCGTTTCGTCAATGAATTGCCGGAAGCCCATGTCGATGTCGCCGATGGCGGCAATTCCTA
>NZ_RZSR01001362.1:0-1137 GCF_004023265.1 Mesorhizobium sp. M1A.F.Ca.IN.020.06.1.1 | reverse complement strand
TACCTGATCTATCCCGATCCGTTCCTGCGTCTGCCCGCCGACTCCATCGCCTCGGGCCTCGGCCGCCAATCGAGCCTCTGGCCGACCAGCATCTCCGGCGATTTCCCGATCTTCCTGGTGCGCATCGGCGACGTCGCCGATCTCGAGATCGTCGCCCAGGCGCTGCGCTTCCAGGAATACATGCGCGCCCGCGGCATGATGATCGACTTCGTCGTCGTCAACGAGCAGGCATCCTCCTACGTGCAGGACCTGCAGCGCGCAGTGGAGACGCTGTGCGAGAACAGCCGCCTGCGTGGTCGCGAGCTTGGCCCGCGTCAGCACATCTTCGCCGTGCGCCGCGACCTGATGGACGAGCCGACCTACAAGACCCTACTGTCGGTCGCGCGTGTTGCGCTCCACACCCGCAACGGCACCATCTTCGACCAGCTCGAGCGGGCCGAAACGGCGGCATTGCAGGCTCGCGACGCTTTGCAGCAGGCGGAAGGCGTTCCGGCCCGCCAGCCGTCGCCGCCTTTGCCTGAGCCGACGCGGGCAAGCGAGGGGGGAGCCGATATTGCCGCCGACGGCACCGGCCTCAGCCTCTGGAACGGCTTTGGCGGCTTCGACGGCGACGGCCGCCACTACGTGACGCGGCTGACCGGCCGTCGTGTGACGCCGCAGCCCTGGATCAACGTCATCTCCAACGCTTCCTTCGGCTTCCACGTCTCTGCCGAGGGCGCCGGCTTCACCTGGAGCCGCAACAGCCGCGACTACCAGTTGACGCCGTGGTCGAACGACCCGGTGTCGAACCGGCCGGGCGAGGGCTTCTATATCTACGACCAGTTGAGCGGCAAGGCGTTCTCGCCGATGGCCGCGGTGGTGCGCGATCCCTCGATGACCTACGAGACCTGGCACGGGCAGGGGTTCTCGACCTTCCGCTCGAAGCGCGGGCCGCTGTCGATGGATCTGACGCAGGTCGTCGACCCGGTGGATCCGGTGAAGATCACCCGGCTGCGCATCCAGAATGCCGGCCCCGCGCCGGAAAGGCTGCGCGTCTATGCCTATGCCGAGTGGGTGCTCGGCGGCCATCGCTCGCGCACGGCGGCAACCATCGTGCCGACCAGGGACGCCGCGACGGGCGCCATGCTTGCGCAGAAC
>NZ_RZSR01000136.1:0-8942 GCF_004023265.1 Mesorhizobium sp. M1A.F.Ca.IN.020.06.1.1 | reverse complement strand
CGTCAGCACAGCGGCGGCGTCGAAGGCCTCCTCGCCTTTGACGACCTTGGACAACTGGCCGGCGAGCTTGCCGCGTTCCTTCATCAGGGCCTGGCGATCCTTGATCGGGTCGGCATAAGCGGCCGAGCCGGCAAAAGCGAGCAAAGAGATGGCGATGACAAGCTTTCTCATTCAATTGGCTCCATGGTGAAGAGAGTTCGCGACTAGACGTTAACGGGCGATGCAGTGGAATTATTCCCTCCGCGCCGCAACGATTTTCTTGACTGGAATTGCCCTCCTGCGCCGGCAAAAGAAAAGCCCCGGTCATGCCGGGGCTTTTCGGAAGGGTCGATCAAGCTTTCGCCTTCTCGTAGAGTTCCAGGACATAATCCCAGTTGATCAGGCTGTCGACGAAGGCTTCGAGATATTTCGGCCGCGCGTTGCGGTAGTCGATGTAATAGGAGTGCTCCCACACGTCGACGCCGAGGATCGGCGAAGCGCCATGAACCAGCGGGTTCTCGCCATTGGGGGTCTTCGAGATCGCGAGCTTGCCGTCCTTGACCGAAAGCCATGCCCAGCCGGAGCCGAACTGGGTGGTGCCGGCGGCGACGAAGTCCGCCTTGAACTTGTCGTAGCCGCCGAGATCGGCATCGACGGCCTTCTGCAGCGCGCCCGGCAGCTTGTTGCCGCCGCCGCCCTTCTTCATCCATTTCCAGAAATGGATATGGTTGTAGTGCTGGGCGGCATTGTTGAAGAGCCCGGCATTCTTGCCGAAGGACTGTTTCACGACCTCTTCGACCGACAGGTCGCCCATTCCGGCCTCGGCGGCCAGCTTGTTGCCGTTGTCGACATAGGCTTTGTGGTGCTTGTCGTGGTGGTACTCCAGCGTCTCCTTCGACATGTAAGGCTGCAAGGCCTCGTAGTCGTAGGGCAAAGCGGGCAACTCAAAAGCCATGGATGGTACTCCCTCAGGAAAAGTCCGGTGAAACTACCGGACTAAGATAGGTCTGGAATGGGTTGGGACAACTCCGGAACGAAGCGCCGAACGCCTTTTTATCCGCTCAGGCGGCGGAAGTCGAATGCGCCCAATCCCAATAGAGCTCGCGCGCCTTCTTGGCGACCGGTCCAGGCTGAAGGCTACGGTCCTCGATGCGCGTGATCGGCACCACCTTCGAATGGTTGCCGGTCGAGAAGATCTCGTCCGCCTCGAGGAAATCGCGGATCGACAGCGTCTTCTCGGTGGTCCTGAAACCATAGTCGCCGAGCAGGTTGATCGTGCGCGAGCGGGTGATGCCGGAGAGGAAGGTGCCGTTCGCGGCGGGCGTCATCACATGGCCGTCCTTGACCAGGAAGATGTTGGAGGTGCCGGTCTCGGCGACATTGCCCAGCATATCGAGCACCAGCGCGTTGTCGAAGCCGCGCATCTTGGCCTCGAGGATGGCGCGGCCATTGTTGGGATAGAGGCAGCCGGCCTTGGCGTTGGTCGGCATGGTCTCGATGGTCGGCCGCCGGAACGGCGAGACGCCGATCGAAAAGCCCGAAGGCGGGATCATCGGCGCTTCGTAGAGGCAGAGACAGAAGCGGGTCGAGGACGGGTCGGCCGGCACGCCCATATAGCCGCCATGCTCGGCCCAGTACATCGGCCTGATATAGACGGCGGTCTTGCCGTCGAATTTCTTCAGGCCGTCCCATGTCAGCCCGACGATCTGCTCCGTCGTCATGGAAGGCTTCAGGCCGAGCGCGATCGCCGAGGCGTTGACGCGGGCGGCGTGACGATCGAGATCGGGCGCCACGCCTTCGAACCAGCGGGCGCCGTCGAACACGCTGGTGCCCAGCCACATGGCGTGGCTGCGCGGTCCCAGAATGGCGACATTGCCCTCGTACCAGTCGCCGTCCACATAGGTCCATGTCGCGGACTGCGCCGCCGCCGCCAGTGTCATCGTTTGCCGTCCGTATGGATGAGTTCCGGCCGCCATAGGACGACGCTTTGACGGCCGGCGTCAACCGACATCGGAAAAAATCCTTGAGGCCAGAGGCACTTAAAGCGCGGCGCACGGAAAGGGATGGCCCCTGCGTGTTGGGTTTTTGTCTTAATGCAATCCTTTCCGAAAACCGCTGCCCACTTTTGAGCGACATGCATTAACCGCAATCAGCGCTTGCGCGGCAGGGCCGGGCGCCGCAAAACTCTTCCTATGCACCATGCAGCCTATGTCTTCGACGCCTATGGCACGTTGTTCGACGTGCACGCCGCGGTGCGCCGCCATGCGGGCGAGATCGGGCCGGACGGCCAGCTTCTCTCCGAAATCTGGCGCGCCAAGCAGCTCGAATATTCCTGGGTGCGGACGCTGATGGGCGCCTATGCCGATTTCTGGCAACTGACCGAGCAGGCGCTGGACTTCGCGCTGCGCAAGGTGCCGTCGGCCGATCCGGCGCTCAGGGCAAGGCTGCTGGAAGCCTATTGGCGGCTCGACTGCTATCCGGAAGTGCCGGCGGTATTGAAGGCACTGAAAGCAGCGGGAGCGAAGCTCGCGATCCTGTCCAACGGCTCGCCGGAAATGCTGCGGGCGGCGGTGAAATCGGCCGCCCTCGACCAGATCCTGGACGACGTCTTCTCGGTCGACGAGATCAAGCGCTTCAAGACCGATCCTTCGGTCTACGACATGGTGGTCACTGGCTGGCGGCTCTATCCGGGGGCGGTGTCGTTCCAGTCCTCCAACCGCTGGGACGTCGCGGGCGCCGCCAGGTTCGGCTTCCGCACCGTCTGGATCAATCGCGCCAATCAGCCCGACGAATACCGGGATTTTCCGCCGGGGCTGATCCTGCCCTCGCTCGAAGGCCTTCTGGCAGGCGTTTGAGGGTGCTGTTGCTGCAGCGCAACAGATGTGTCGCGGTCACAGCTTCGCCTTTGTTTGTCCACCCTGAGGTCAGAATTGGAACCGCCTATCACCGCCGACTGTTATTGCAGCTGTCGGCGCCGGCCAGCGGATTCATGCATTCTTGCGAATTCAAGACCTAGAAAAGGCAACCATGTCAGACGCTTCCTTCCGCATCAGCCGCCGTGGCTTCCTCAATCTCACGGCCCTTGGCGCTGCTTCGGCGATTTCCGCCTGCTCCACCACCGGTCCTCGCCCGGCAGCCGTGCAGCCGCCACCGCCGGCCTCCGTCGAGCCGCCGCTCGGCGACTACGCCACCATGTATGGGCCGATGTCCGACAACGGCTTCGACCTGCCGGCCATCCCGGTAAACAAGATCGATCACAGATATTTGCGCCAGATCGTTCCAGATCCGACCGGACAGCGCCCGGGCACCATCGTCGTCGATACCACCAACCACTTCCTCTATCTGGTGCGTGAGGGTGGCCAGGCGATCCGCTACGGCGTCGGTCTCGGCCGCGCCGGCTTCGAATGGTCGGGCGATGCGGTGGTGCAATGGAAGCAGAAGTGGCCGAAATGGACGCCGCCGGACGAGATGGTCGCGCGCCAGCCGGAACTGACGGAATACAGCGCCAAGAACGGCGGTATGCCCGGCGGGCTCAAGAACCCGCTCGGGGCGCGTGCGCTCTACCTCTTCAAAGGCAACCAGGATACGCTCTATCGTCTGCACGGGTCGCCGGAGTGGTGGTCGATCGGCAAGTCGGTCTCGTCGGGCTGCGTGCGCCTGATCAATCAGGACATCATCGACCTCTATGACCGCGTGCCCAACAAGACGCCGGTCGTGGTCACAGCAGATGTTGGCCAGCCGAAGGCCGATATGCCCGAGCGCCGGGCCATTCCGATCGACAACGGCGTGCCGGACGACTCTGTCCTGCTGGGGCCGGTGCCGCAGGAGAGTAACGAGATCTTTTGATCCGGCGTTCGTCAGCGGTGCTTGGCGAGGATGTCCGCCAGCACCGCAACGCCGCGGCGCAACGCCTCCGCGTCGAGACCAGCATATCCCATGATGAAGCCCGCCGTTTCGGGCCGCGGCTCGGCCGGATCATAGAGCGGCGATACCGGATAGAGGCCGATCCCCGCAGCACGTGCGTCGGCGATGATCGCCGGCTCGCATCCAGAATCGATGCCGTTCAACCAGGCCACGACGTGCAGGCCCGTGTCGGCCCCAGCAACAGTCACCTTTGGCCCGATATGATCGGCGAGCGCCCGCAGCAGGACTTTTCGGCGCTCGGCATTTTTCCTGCGGATGCTGCGGACGTGGCGCTCGTAAGCGCCGCTCGTCAGCAGGTCGGCCAACACGTCCTGCTCCAGCATCGGAGCATGCCGGTCGGTCAGGCGCTTTGCCTCGCTGAAGGCCCGACGCAGGCCGGCGGGGACGACCAGATAACCGAGCCGCAAGGTGGGCGAGAGCGTTTTGGACAGCGTGCCGACATAAATGACGGAGCCTGGATCGAGCGTCTGCAGAGGCGGGATGGGCGCGATGTCGTGGCGGTATTCGCCGTCGTAATCGTCTTCGACGACATAGGCGCCTAATGCCGTGGCCCAGGCCAGGAGGGAATGCCGCCGCGTCGCCGAAAGCACGCCGCCGAGCGGAAACTGGTGCGATGGCGTGACGTAAGCCAGACGGGCCGGCGGCAGCGCATCCGTCCTTAGCCCGTCAGCGTCGACCGCAACTGGCACGGCGACGCCGCCCGCGGCCGTGAAGGCATGGCGGGCCAGCATATAGCCCGGATTCTCGATCACGAACGGATCGCCGGGGTCGAGCAGCAGCCGCGCGCAGAGGTCGAGCCCTTGCTGGGAGCCGTTGACGATGGCGATCTGGTCCGGCGCGCAGTTGATGCCGCGTGCGCGCCAGAGATAGGTTTGAAGGGCGCTGCGAAGAACAAGCGATCCCTGCGGGTCGCCATAGCGCAACCGTGCGCCGCGCCGCAGAATGGCTTTGTTCGAGGCCCGTCGCCAAGCCAGGACCGGGAAGTCCGCCCCGGACAGGTCGCCATAGCGGAAATCCGCAACCTTGGCCGGCTGCTGTTCCACCGGCGAAGGCAGAGCCAGCAGCCTGCGCGCGAACGTCGATAGGTTGCGTGGCGAGGCAGCCGCGATGGAAGCCGCCCCTGACGGCCTCTCCAGTCCCGGAGCCACAATGGCACGCGCGCCCTGCCGAATGATCAGGTAGCCTTCGGCGTCGAGCTGGTTGTAGGCCGCCGTCACCGTGGTTCGCGACGCGCCCCATTCGGCGGCAAAGGCCCGCGACGACGGCAGCCGATCGCCGGGCCGGTAAACGCCGCTGTGGATTTGCGCCTTGATCGCCGCGATGATCCGGCGCGCCACGCCTTCCTGCTCCAACTGGACCATCGAAAACCTGCAAAACTGGATGTTCCAAGCAAGCCAGCTTTCCTGCATCCTTAAATGCAATGCAAGGAGTTTCCGCCATGTACATTCCGCCCGCCTTCCGCGATGACAACAGGGAGAGCCTCATGGCGACGATCCGCGCAGCACGGCTGGCGACGCTGGTCACCGCCACGGCGGAAGGACCGCAGGCGACGCCATTGCCGCTCTTGCTCAACGAGAGCGAGGGCGAGCATGGAACAATCTACGGCCATGTCGCGAAGGCAAATCCGCAGTGGCGCGCACCGGTTCTGGGCGATGGCCTGGCGATCTTCATGGGGCCCGACGCCTATGTGACGCCGGCTTGGTATCAGACCAAGCAGGAGACCGGAAAGGTAGTGCCGACTTGGAACTACCTGGCCGTTCATGCCTATGGGCCGATCGAATTCTTCGAGGACGCCGACAGGCTGCTCGAGATCGTCACGCGCCTGACCAATCTCCACGAAGGCGGACGCCCCTCGCCTTGGTCCGTATCGGATGCGCCGCCGGATTTCATCCAGGCACAACTCAAAGGCATTGTCGGCTTGCGCATGCCGATCACGCGGCTCCAAGGCAAGCGCAAGATGAGCCAGAACCGCAACGCGGCCGATCGCGCCGGTGTCGCCACTGGTCTAGCAGCGAGCGACCGGCCTTCGGATCGCGACGTCGCCCAAATGATCCCGTCTTGACATCCGACCCAGTCCAATTGCCAGCGAGCCGATCATGCCGGACCTGACACTATTCGCCTTGTACTTCGCCGCGGCGCTGCTGCTTGCCATCACGCCCGGACCGGGCATCTTCTATGTCGCCGCGCGCACCCTGGCCGGAGGCCGCGCTGAAGGCGTCGCCTCCAGTTTCGGGACGGGCCTGGGCGGCATGGTTCATGTGCTTGCCGGAAGCCTGGGCGCTTCAGCCCTCGTGCTCGCGAGCGCCGAACTCTTTACGGCGCTGAAGTTGATCGGCGCCGTCTACCTCGTCTGGCTCGGCTTGCGCACCTTCCAGTCCGCCCGCCGCGAGGCAAAGACAAAACTGGAAGGTGGCGCGCCGACGCCTGCGGTCGGCGTTGGCCGCGCGTTTCGCGAAGGGGTGCTGGTCGAGGCGTTGAACCCGAAGACGGCCGCCTTCTTCCTGGCCTTCATTCCGCAATTCCTGGATCTCGGCGCCGGCCACGTCGCCTTGCAGTTCATGGTGCTCGGCTTCGTGTCGGTGACGCTCAACACGCTGGCCGATATCGTGGTCGCCTTCGCGGCCGGCCGCATCAGGGAAGGCGCGGCAGGCCGTTCCGGCATCATACGCGGGATGCGGGAGGCGTCCGGCGGCGCGATGATCGCGCTGGGCATCGGCCTCGCCGTAGCCAAGCGCCCTGCCCTCTGATCGCCTAGGCCAGGCCGGCGACTGGGCTCATCCGAATCTTGCCGCGACCGCCTCGTCCGTCCGTCAGGTGCAGACCCATTCGCGGATCTTGCACTCCCTCGCCTCGCCGCCACATTGGGCCGTGGCCTTGTCCTCGGCTTCACGGCGTGTCGTGGACGAGGCGGCGCCCCAGAACGGAGTTGCCGCGCCGCGGCGCTTGCCGACCGACAGAGCGGCGCAGTGTTCATAGGGGAAGCCGGTGCCGTCATCGTCGTTCCAATGGCGATGGTTGCGGAACACTTCGACCACCCGGCAGCCCTTGCCGTCTGCATTCTCACAGTGCTTGAACGCGATGTCTTCCGCTTCCTGACGCTTGTCGGCGCCCCAGAAGAAGCCGTGACGGCCGTCGCCGGGCGAATAGGCGATCGCGCCCCAGATGCCCTTTTCCTCGCCCGTTTCAGCCGGCGGCGGAGACACCAGGTCGGCCGCATGGCTGGCGATCGTAAGCCCGGCCAGCGCCGCCAGCAGCGGGAATGAGAGGCGACGGTCGATCAGCATGTTCGTAGCTCCCAATGCAGCTGTTCAAGATCGGTGGTTGTGCCCGGCGGCTATCCGCCCATGCGTGCGACCGAGACGACGATGCAGGTGTTCCCGACTGGGACCAGCAGCGCCTGGCCGCCATTGTTGGCCAGGTTGAAAAGCATCGTGTTCGAAAGGTTGTCCGCCAAAAGGCTGCCCTTCGGCAGCGTGCCGGCGACCTCCTGACAAGAGCGCTGGAACGGCGCCACGCGCACGAAGCCGCCCTCGCAGGTCTGCCCGAGAGGCGAGGCATAGACGATACCGGCCGCCTCGGTTTTATAGTCCGGCAGATTGTAGCTCATCCCGGCGAGCGCCTGCACGGCGTGCGTATCGGGCGAGGTCTTGTCCCATTGCGTCTGGACGGCATAGGTCGATCCCGCGGTCAGGGCCTGTCCGAGCGTGGCAAAGAGATTGGCGCAGGTGCGTACGCCCGCCTGAGCGACATGCGCCTGAAACGGATTCTTGTTCGCCGAGCTGTCTGCCGGCGCGGGCGTGGCTTGCGTCGACTCTGCCTGCTCGGGCGCCTGTGCTTGCGCGGAAGCGGTGCCGGCCACGAATGTCCCAAGCGAGGGGAAGACACGGAACGACACGATGACCGCCGCCGCGACCACGACGGCGAATGCACCGAGCAGCGCCGTGTTCCGCAACAGCCGCCAGGCCGACGAACGCGTCGGCGGCGAGCCGGCCGGCGGCTCCGGCAGCGCAACGGACTCGGAGCGCGTCAGAATTCTGTCCTCTATGGATTGGCGTGTCATCTCAAGCTCTTTCTAGTTGATGGCCGACAGCGCGGCCTTGAGCCCCTGGAGCGGGGCATCAAGTCTGACGGTCGCTCCTGACGGCAGGGAATAGGAAACCTGGACGGTGGTTTCTTTGCCGATCTGTTCGCGAAGCACGGGGCCGACCGGCAAATAGCCGACACAAACCGAGGCGTCGCAGGCATGCAGCTGAACATCCACCGGCTGCTTGCGGCCGGCAAATTTGAGCGAAAGCTTGCTTCCGGCGTCGGCCTGGCTGGGGGCCCGCAATATCATGAAAGGCTTGCCCTTCTCGTCGGCTGCCAGCGACCAGCTGAAGACCGGTGCCTGGCTCTGGTCGATGAAGGACTGACTGATGTTGCAAACCCGCTTCCTAGCCTGCAGGTTCTCATCGCAGATCAGGATCCAGTTCTCGAACGGGCGGGTGGTTCGCTGATACTGGCCGAGCTTGACGTCCGGAGGCACCGCGACATCCGAAGGCTTTATCCGATAGGCGGACGGCACCGCCTCCTGTCCGACCGCGCGCAGGCCGGACAGGAGCAGGCAAGCCATGGAGAATGCGACAGCAGCGACCGCGTGCCGGGGCATGGAGAGGCTCAGTTCAACGTGAAGCTGACGCCCGCGCCGACACCCCAGTGCCCGCCGGCCGTCGTGCCCGAGAGGTTCGCTCTCGCGCGCCCATCCTCGCTGGTGTAGCCGGCGCCGAACGCGACCGCTCCCTCGCCGCGCCAATAGCCGCCGCCGGCCGCCACGCTGACCTTGCCGGGACGATCGTCATAGCGCAGCGAGGCGGCCGCAAGGCCGATCGCGGCGGCCTGACGCGCCTCGCCCCGAGCCTCACCCATGTCCATATTGAGCTGACTGAGCTTGGAGTCGGTGTAGGCATTGGCCTGCTGCAGCGTGGTGGCCGCCACCTGATTGGTGTAGGTCTTGGAGTTGTCGAGCGTGGTCGCCAGCCCAAGATTGAGTTGCTGCACGT
>NZ_RZSR01001361.1:0-1137 GCF_004023265.1 Mesorhizobium sp. M1A.F.Ca.IN.020.06.1.1 | reverse complement strand
CTCTACGGCCTGACCGAGACCTATGGGCCGGCCGTCGTCAACGAATGGCACAATGAGTGGGACGAGCTGGAGAAGGGCCCGAGGACGGCGAAGAAGGCGCGCCAGGGCGTGCGCTACGCCGCGCTGGAAGGGTTGAGCGTGATGAACCCCGAGACAATGATCGAGACGCCGGCCGACGGCCAGACCATCGGCGAGGTCATGTTCCGCGGCAACATCGTCATGAAAGGCTATCTGAAGAACCGCAAGGCCACCGACGAGGCTTTTGCCGGCGGCTGGTTCCACTCCGGCGATCTCGGT
This sequence comes from Mesorhizobium sp. M1A.F.Ca.IN.020.06.1.1, assembly GCF_004023265.1. Classification (NCBI taxonomy): domain Bacteria; kingdom Pseudomonadati; phylum Pseudomonadota; class Alphaproteobacteria; order Hyphomicrobiales; family Phyllobacteriaceae; genus Mesorhizobium; species Mesorhizobium sp. M1A.F.Ca.IN.020.06.1.1. The sequence continues at coordinate 840 of NZ_RZSR01001361.1, read as the reverse complement.
GTCATGCACCCGGACGGCTACATCCAGCTCAAGGACCGCTCCAAGGACATCATCATCTCAGGCGGCGAGAACATCTCGTCCATCGAGGTCGAGGACGCGCTCTACAAGCACCCGTCCGTCGCCTCTTGCGGAGTGGTTGCCCGCGCAGACGAGAAATGGGGCGAGGTGCCTGTCGCCTATGTCGAGCTGAAGCCCGGCAAGGTTGCGACCGAGGCCGAGATCATCGAGCATTGCCGTGGGTTGCTCGCCCGCTTCAAGGTCCCGAAGGCGGTGGTGTTCGCCGACATTCCGAAGACGTCTACGGGGAAGATCCAGAAGTTCAGGTTGAGGGAAATGGCGAAGGGGGCGTAGTTCGCTCCCTCCAGCATGGCCTTGATGTCGACAGTTTGCGCCAGCAGCCGCGTCGTCTGTGCGCGTCGCTTCGCTCCTTGCTTCGCCCTAGGATGAAGACGGCATAGGTGTCATTGGCCAACCGCCAACGTCGCTCATTGGCCCCCCGCATCTGTCACCATCTGTCACCATTTTGTACGCGTATATCGATTCCGCGTTGACTCTTCGCTGCTTTCGATTTACGAGTGACGAAAATTGAAATTCGTCACTCGTAAATCGAAAGCACCATGTCAGAAGCCGCCAACATCGTGGCCGACCCCGCCAGACAGGAGAATGTGACGCGCATTCTCGACTGTGCCGAGCGCCTGTTCCGGCATTACGGCTACGGCAAGACCAACGTTGCCGACATTGCACGCGAGCTCGGCATGTCGCCGGCCAACATCTACCGCTTCTTCGCCTCCAAGGTCGAAATCCACCAGGCCGTCTGCGGCCGCATGCTCGGCGCCAGCT
>NZ_RZSR01001360.1:0-1148 GCF_004023265.1 Mesorhizobium sp. M1A.F.Ca.IN.020.06.1.1 | reverse complement strand
GTCCGGTCGAGTTCGCCGCTCGCGCGAAGGAACTGGAAGGGCTCGGCGTCGAGGTCGAGATCCTCACCGAGAAGGAGATGAAGAAGCTCGGCATGGGCTCGCTGCTTGGCGTCGCGCAGGGCTCGCCGCGCGGCGCCCGCATGGCCGTCATGCAATGGAAGGGCGGCAAGGCCAAGGACGCGCCGATCGCCTTCATCGGCAAGGGCGTCACCTTCGACACCGGCGGCAATTCAATGAAGCCGGCCTCCGGCATGGAGGACATGAAGGGCGACATGGGCGGTGCCGCCGCGGTCACCGGGCTGATCCGTGCGTTGGCCGCCCGCAAAGCCAAGGCCAATATCGTCGGCGTCATCGGCTTGGTCGAGAACGCCGTCGACGGCCATGCGCAACGCCCGGGCGACATCGTCACCTCGATGTCGGGCCAGACCATCGAGGTCTTGAACACCGACGCAGAAGGCCGCTTGGTGCTCGCCGATGCGCTCTGGTACACCAACGATCGCTTCAAGCCGAAATTCATGGTCAATCTGGCGACGCTGACCGGCGCCATCATGGTCGCGCTTGGCCAGCACTATGCCGGCCTGTTTTCCAACAATGACGAGCTGGCCGGCAGGCTTTTCGGCGCCGGCCAAGCGACGCAGGAGCGGCTGTGGCGCATGCCGCTTGGCGCCGAATACGACAAGCTGATCGAGTCCAAGAACGCCGACATGAAGAACATCGGCGGCCGCTATGGCGGCGCCATCATCGCCGCGCAGTTCCTGCAGCGTTTCGTCAAGGACACGCCCTGGGCGCATCTCGACATCGCCGGCACCGCGATGGGCGCGCCGGCGAGCGAGATCAACCAATCCTGGGGCTCCGGCTTTGGCGTGCGGCTGCTCGATAGGCTGGTACGCGACCATTACGAAGGGTAAGGCTGTCGTGGCCGACATCCTGTTCTACCACCTGACCGAATCGACGCTTGAGGAAGCCCTGCCGGGCCTGCTCGAGCGCAGTGTCGAGCGCGGCTGGCGCGCGGTCGTGCAGACCGGCACGGAGGAACGGCGGGACGCGCTCGACCAGCATTTGTGGACGTTTCGCGACGACTCCTTCCTCGCGCACGCCACCGACCGCGAAGCCTATCCGGCCGAGCAGCCGATCCTGCTCACCACGGG
>NZ_RZSR01001359.1:0-1149 GCF_004023265.1 Mesorhizobium sp. M1A.F.Ca.IN.020.06.1.1 | reverse complement strand
CCTTGAGGGCGTCCCCTTTGTGGAAGCGCTCGACCATGTGGCCGATCTGATCGGCTTCGTCTCCAGCGAGCCCGTCTGGACTAAGGTTCCCGACAGGACTCGACCGGACCTTTCGATTCCCGAGCGCTGGCAGGCCCGCCGCAAACCATGGCGCAGTTCCATGACCTGGCGCTATCTGCGCGACGAGCGCCATCTTTCCGAAGTGGTCGTTCGCGCAGCAATCCGTCAGGACCGGCTGCGCGAGGGCCCGCGCGGCAGCATGTGGGCCGCGCACACCGATGAGACCGGCGCGGTCACCGGCTGGGAGGAACGTGGGCCAAACTGGCGGGGATTTGCCACCGGAGGCGGAAAGGCGCTGTTTCGCTTCGGCCGTGACGATGCCCCGCGCTTCTGCGTTACCGAGGCCGCGATCGATGCCATGAGCCTCGCCGCGATCGAGGAGGTACAGCCCCCCGACAGCCTCTATCTGAGCACCGGCGGCGGCTGGGCGCCGGCGACCGTTGCGGCCATCCGGAGGCTTGCGGCGCAAAAACGCGCGCTGCTTGTTGCCGCCACCGACAACAATGACCAGGGCGACGTTTATGCCGGCCGGCTCGAGCAGATAGCGGTGGAGACGGGCTGCGGTTTCGAGCGGCTGCGCCCTGCGGCCGATGACTGGAACGAGGATCTGCGTGCGGTGAAAGAAGCGGCAAAGGAGAAAAGGAGAGAGAAGAAAGGCCGGCTGCCGCATGCCCGCCGGCCGCGTCAAGGGTGAAGCTGCGCCCGGCTTCGCCGGCCCTTGACCCGTCCGGACGGAGAGGCGGCCGCGGGGAGGGGTCCGGAAGGGCTGAAGATGATGGTGACATCGCGAGGATGAGCCGCGCTCCAGCCCGACGAGGCTGAAGGAGCCCGCCATGAATCTCTCCATCCCGATCCGCAAGATCTATCAGGGCGTCGCCGACCGGCGGCAGATGTTCCGCCTGTTCGACCGCCATGCGCAACGCCCCAATCGCTTCGAGGATGACGCCAGCGCTCTTTACCGGGACGAATGGTTCGAGCTTGCCCGATCCGGCTATGACTACATGCTGGAAATCCTGCCGCCGCTCTGGATGCGCGGCGACATGTTCGCCATGCGCGAGTTCCTCACCGACAGCGTGACCAGCATCTTCT
>NZ_RZSR01001358.1:0-1151 GCF_004023265.1 Mesorhizobium sp. M1A.F.Ca.IN.020.06.1.1 | reverse complement strand
CACCAGCGTCGGTTCGAACTCGCGCACATGACGATCCGTATAGCCGAAATCGACCGCCACCACCGGAATACCGGCCGCCTTGGCGGTGTCGATGTCGGTCTGCGAATCGCCGACCATCAGGGCGTTGTGCGGATCGCCGCCAGCCAGTTTGATGGTTTCGGTCAGATGGCGCGGGTCGGGTTTGCGGAAGGCAAAAGTGTCCTGGCCGCAGATCGCGGCAAAGTATTTGTCGAGACCGAGCGCGCCGATCAGCGTCGCCGAATTCGCTTCATACTTGTTGGTGCAAACCGCCATCAGATAACCGGCGGCCTGGAAGTGGTCGAGAGCCGCGACCACGCCGGGATAGGGGCGGGACTTGCCTGGAATGTTGATCGTGTAGTGGTCCAGGAAAAGCTTCAGCAGCCGGTCGTGCTCTTCCGCCATCAGCGCCTTGTTTTGCGCCGCATGCGCGCGTTCGATCATCACGCGGCCGCCATGGCCGACGTAGCGCTTGAAGCCGGCTTGGTCGACCGCGGCCAGCTCCGCGGCCGCCAGGCTGTGGTTGAGGCTGTCGAGCAGATCCGGCGCGGTGTCGATGAGCGTCCCGTCGAGGTCGAACACGATGATCGGTCGGGTCATGGCCAGTCCTGAATGATTGAGGTTCCGCAGCCGATACAAGCTGCGCGGTGGTCAAGCAAGCCGCCTCCGTCGGTCCACAGGCAGAGCCTTTGACGGGAAAGGCAAAAATGCTAGGAGGCGCGCCAAACCATGGAAACCGGGGACAGGAGCGGCATGGACGCAAGGCAGTTGAAGGTCGAGGCCGCGCGTGCGGCGCTCGCCCATGTCAGCAGCGGCATGCGGCTCGGCATCGGCACGGGCACGACCGCCGACGAGTTCGTCCGGCTGCTCGCCGAAAAGGTCGCGACCGGCCTCAGCGTCATCGGCGTGCCCACATCCGAGCGCACCGCGGCACTCTGCCGCGAGCTTGGCGTGCCGCTGTCGACGCTCGAGGAAACGCCGGAGCTCGACCTCACCATTGACGGCGCCGACGAGATCGATCCCGCGCTAACGTTGATCAAGGGCGGCGGCGGGGCGCTGCTGCGCGAAAAGATCGTCGCGGCGGCGTCGCAGCGCATGATCGTGATTGCCGACCGGTCCAAGATGGTCGAGAC
>NZ_RZSR01001357.1:0-1155 GCF_004023265.1 Mesorhizobium sp. M1A.F.Ca.IN.020.06.1.1 | reverse complement strand
ACCTCGACATTCCGATCACTATTGTGCCCTGTCCGACAGTCCGCGAAGCCGATGGTCTTGCGCTATCGTCGCGTAACGTGCGGCTCTCCCCAGCCCAACGCGCCATTGCCCCAAAACTAGCATCGGTTGTGGGGCTGACGCCGCAGGCGGTAAACACGTTCGGAGGCTATCGTGTGCAGGGCCGGGGAGCCGATGCAGAGCGGATCAGGCGCGACGCCAGGGCGGTAACCGAGGCGGGCGCCTTCTCCTTGGTGCTCGAAAAGATACCGGAGCAGCTTGCACGGCAGATAACCGCCGATATCGACATACCCACCATCGGCATCGGTGCCTCGCCAGCTTGCGACGGCCAGATTCTGGTGAGCGACGATATGCTCGGGCTCTTCACCTCATTTCGGCCGAAGTTCGTCAAACGCTATGCCGAGCTCGGTGAGCAGGCTGAGGCGGCAATCGCCGCTTACGCCACCGATGTGCGGAACCGGCACTTTCCGGCGGTCGAACATCTCTATGTCAACGCCTTGAAGGCCGGAGACTTCACATGAGCGTGCCGATCGCTCGAACTGTGAGCGAGCTGCGCGCCGTCGTTGCGCAATGGCGTCGCTCGGGTGCCACGATCGGTATTGTGCCGACCATGGGAGCCTTGCACGACGGGCATCTGAGCCTTGTGCGGAAGGCGCTTGAAAGGGCCGAGCGGGTGATCGTGACGCTGTTCGTAAACCCCAAGCAGTTCAACAGCCCCGCCGACCTGATTGCCTATCCTCGGACGGAAAGCGAAGATGCTGCCAAGCTCGCGCCGCTGGGCACGCATCTGCTCTATGTGCCGGACGCAGAGGAAATGTACCCGGCGGGCTTCGCCACGGTCGTTTCAGTGTCCGGCATCAGCGAATGCCTGTGCGGCGCATTCCGGCCCGGCCATTTCAATGGCGTGGCGACGGTCGTGGCCAAGCTCTTCCTGCAGGCCGGCGCTGACTTCGCCTTTTTTGGCGAAAAGGATTTTCAGCAACTTCAGCTTGTCAGGCGCTTGGTCCGGGACCTCGACATTCCGATCACTATTGTGCCCTGTCCGACAGTCCGCGAAGCCGATGGTCTTGCGCTATCGTCGCGTAACGTGCGGCTCTCCCCAGCCCAACGCGCCATTGCCCCAAAACTAGCATCGGT
>NZ_RZSR01001356.1:0-1160 GCF_004023265.1 Mesorhizobium sp. M1A.F.Ca.IN.020.06.1.1 | reverse complement strand
GGAAGGCTATATCCACGTCGCGCCGGAAGGCACTGCAACCGAGGCAGATCTCGCCGAGTGGATCGATCGTGCGCTGGCTTTCGTCGAGACACTGCCGCCGAAGGTCAAACCCGCCAAGGTCGCAAAGCGGCCAGCCTGAACAGATCGCGCCGCCTATCCTTCACATCGGCCGTGTCGGCGGGGCTCGGCCCGGGCACGCAGTCGGCGGAGGAAGCGATGGCATCTCTGGCGGGACGTTGCATGTGCGGCGCGGTCACCTGGATCTATTCCGGAGAGCTCACGCGAAATCTTGTCTGTCACTGCGCCGATTGCCAGCGCGCCACGTCCGCTCCCTTCACTGCTTTCCTCGGCATGAGGCCGGAGCAGCTGAACTGGGCCGGCGTCATCAGGCACTATGAAAGCAGCCCGAACACCTTTCGCGGGTTCTGCCCGTCCTGCGGCACCAGGCTCTACTTCCGCTCCGACAGATGGCCCGGCGAGATCCACGTTCACGCCGCGACCATGACCGACCCGGCCGACTACCGTCCGGACGCCCAGGTCTTCTCGCGCTCGCGCGCGAATTGGCTCGACCAGCTGCAGTCGATTTCAGCCCATGAGGATTTCCAGCAGGCGCCATCCACCGGGTTGCGTTGAAGGCGCGGCCAAAACGTGTCGGCCTGGGGCAACGCCAGCCACAAAAAAAGCCGGGCGCGCGGCCCGGCTTTTTCCGTGTCGTGGCTTGGACGACTTAGAACTTCATACCGACGCCGAAAGTGACGCGGTTGTCCTTCGACTTGACGTTGCCGAAGCCGTCAAAGTCCTTGTCGCCGTAGTCGCTGTAGCGGTACTCGACGCGGCCGAACACGTTGTCGGTGATCTTGATGTCGGTGCCGACACCGGCCGTCCAGCCCAGCATACCCTTGCTGTCGCTGAAGCCGCCGCCTTCCACCTTCTGGTTCTTGGCGGCGAGACCGCCGGTGCCATAGAGCAGGATTTCCGGGGTCACGGCATAGCCGAGACGGGCGCGCAACGAGCCTTCGAGGCCGCCCTTGGCCTCGACGCCAGCGCTGTCGCCCTTGACGCCATTGTAGCCGAGATCGGCTTCAGCGCCGTAGACGAAGTTGTCCTGCTGCCAGTTGTAGCCGCCGAAGACGCCGCCGACGAAGCCCTTGGTCTTAATA
>NZ_RZSR01001355.1:0-1160 GCF_004023265.1 Mesorhizobium sp. M1A.F.Ca.IN.020.06.1.1 | reverse complement strand
GTCATGGCTTCCAACGGCCTTCCGCTCAAGATCGACTATTCAGTCGCCGACATGCCGCCGGTCGATATCCTGTTCGTCTCGGTCGGGCTCACCACCGAGTTCCCCGGCAAGAGCAAGGTGCTGGCGGCGCTGCGCAGCTGGGGCCGCCGCGGCAACGCGCTCGGCGCGCTCTCGGTCGGCTCCTATCTGCTCGCCGAGGCCGGCCAGCTCGACGGCTACCGGTGCACTATCCACTGGGAAAACCGCGCCGGCTTCATGGAGCGTTTTCCGGACATCAACTGCACCGGCAACGTTTTCGAGATCGATCGCAAGCGCTACACCTGCGCCGGCGGCACCACCTCGATCGATCTGATGCTGGAGATCGTGCGCGGCGATTTCGGCTCCAACCTCGCCAATGGCGTCGCCAACCAGTTCCAGCACGAGCGTATTCGCTCAGCCGGTGACCGCCAGCGCGTCGGACCTGAGCGCGACCTCACCGGCAAGTCGGAGAAGCTGAGACGTATCGTCGAGCTGATGGCCGACCATCTCGATGAGCCTTTGTCGGCGGTGCAGCTTGCCAAGTCGGCGGGCCTGTCGGTGCGCCAGGTCGAGCGCCTGTTCCTGCGCCATCTCAACGTGACGCCGGGCCGCTACTACATGCGGCTCAGGCTCGAGCGGGCGCGCGAATTGCTGCGCCAGACCAACATGCCGATTCTCGACGTCGCGATCGCCACCGGCTTCACCTCCCACTCCTATTTCGCGCAAAGCTACCGGCTGCAGTTCGGCCGTCCGCCGTCGGAAGAGCGCCGAACCACCTATTGAGCGACTTGCCGGCCGTCGGGCTTGTCTGCAAAGCCCGGCTCAAATAGCTTTCCCGGCGCGGACGGGGGTTCACTCAGGAGATTTTCATGGCGGGACTGGCACGGAGCGTCGCTGCGGCGATCCTCCTTTTGTCGATGACCACCTTTGGCTTTGCCGCCAACAAGGTCATCATCATTCTCGATGCATCCGGCTCCATGTGGGCCCAGATAGACGGCAAGCCGAAGCTCGAGATCGCGCGCGAATCGCTGCGCACGGTGCTGCAGTCGGTGCCGGGCGACGACGAGATCGGCTTCATGGCCTACGGGCATCGCCAGAAAGGTAGCTGCGCGGACATCGAGCTGATCGTGCCGCCGCAGGCG
>NZ_RZSR01001354.1:0-1164 GCF_004023265.1 Mesorhizobium sp. M1A.F.Ca.IN.020.06.1.1 | reverse complement strand
CACCATCAGCGTGCGGACGCTGGTCCTGGGATCGCTGATCGGGATATTCGTCGTCCTGCTCTACTCGCTGAAAGTCAACGCTTACGCGCTGGACATAATGGACGGCACTTTCAATTTCGTCGGCGCCTTCGCCTCCAAGAACCAGGTCGGGTTCTTCTCGTCGTTCGGCATCTTTTTGTCTTTCGTCTTCCTGATGTTTTACCGGCGCAACTGGCTGAGCTTCTTCTGGACCGCGCCGATCATCCTGATGTCGGCATACATGCTGGCAATCTCCCACTCGGCGACATCCGTCGCCTCGCTGCCGGCGGTGCTCGGCATCGTCATCTTGCTCACCATGAGCAGGGTCCTGTCGCGGCGCTACCGCCGCGTGCTGTTCGTGGTCGGCGGCGGCGCGTTGGTAGCCGGCGTGGTGGCCGCGCTGAACCTTGGCCTGCTGGACGTCGTGCTCGGCATCTTCGGCAAGGATTCGACGCTGACCGGCCGCACCTATCTCTGGCAGCAGGGTTGGGAGGCGGCGCAGCTGCACCCGCTGCTCGGCTACGGCTATGCCGCCTACTGGGTGCAAGGGTTCGCCGATCCGGAACGGTTGTGGGCCGAGTTCTACATCACGACCCGCACCGGCTTCCATTTCCACAACACCTATATCGAGACCCTGGTCGAGATCGGCTTCGTCGGCGTCACCATGCTGGCGCTGATCATCCTGCGCGCCTTCTACGGCCATATCTCGAAGGTGGTGTTCGGGGTCTGGAGCGCCGATTCGGTGGTGCTCGCCGGCGCCGTCGGGCTGATGCTGATCCGCTCCTTCTTCGAGGTCGAGATCCTCGGCCCTTACTTCATGGCCTCCTTCATCGTCTATTATGGCCTGTTCAAGCTGAACCCGCTGCCGGTTGCCCGGCGACGGCGGGTTGCCATTCCTGTCCAGGATGAAAAGCCGGCCAACGGCCACATGCCGGCGCCGGTCTGATCGCGGTTTTCGCCTAGTCCCCCGAAAGCGAGAACCGGTTCCGGGTCAAGGACATGCGTAAGACCAAAAACCTAAAAGAGCGCGGAGCAAATCTGAAAGATTGCGACGCGCTTTAGGCCACGGCTCGCGAGCGCTGCATTTGCCGCTGCAGGAAGCGGCGCACCGGCTCGTCATAGATGCGGGTGGCAATGTCGGCGATG
>NZ_RZSR01001353.1:0-1167 GCF_004023265.1 Mesorhizobium sp. M1A.F.Ca.IN.020.06.1.1 | reverse complement strand
ACAGCAATGCCCGGTGCCGCCGCAGCCGGTGCTTCCTCGGCCGGCACGCCGGCAACCACGTCCGCCGATACCACGGGCACCGTCTCGCCGGGCGGCGGCCAGACGGCAAGTTCGGCCACCAAGATCGATGTCCCGGCCGATATCGGTCCGGTGGCGCTGCACGACGCGGCCGCAGGCGGTGACGCCAAGGCGCTGTTCGAGATCGGCTCGCGCTACGCGGAATCGCGCGGCGTCAAGGAAGACATGGCGGCGGCCGCCAAATGGTATGAGAAATCCGCCGAACTGGGCTTCGCACCGGCCGAATACCGCATCGGCAATTTTTACGAGAAGGGCATCGGCGTCGCGCGCGACATCAAGAAAGCCAAGACCTATTACCAACTCGCGGCGGAACAGGGCAACGCCAGCGCCATGCACAATCTGGCGGTTCTGTTCGCGATGGCGGCGGACGGCGTGACCGACAATGAGTCGGCGGCGCACTGGTTCCAGGAGGCGGCCGGCCTCGGCGTCAAGGACAGCCAGTTCAATCTCGGCATCCTTTCGGCCAAGGGCGTCGGCATGAAGCAGAACCTGGAGGAATCCTACAAATGGTTCGCTCTCGTCGCCAAGACCGGCGACAAGGACGCTGCGGCCAAACGCGACGAGATCGCCAATGCGCTCAGGCCCGAGCAGCTCGAGCGGGCGCGCGCCGCCACGGACCTGTGGAAGGCCAAGCCGCTCAACGCGGCCAGCAACTCGGCCGACATTCCGGAATCCTGGCAGGACAGCACGCCGCAGACCACCGCCGGCATCGACATGAAGAAGGCGGTGAAGAACATCCAGCTGATCCTCAATAAGAACGGCTATGATGCCGGCGGCGCCGACGGCGTTATGGGCGACAAGACCAAGAACGCGATCATGGCCTTTCAGACCGACAACAAGATGAAGCCGACCGGCGAGATCGACGCGCCACTCGTCAAGGCGCTGCTTGCGCACAAATAACGGCAGGCGCGTCGCTTCCGCGACGGCTTGCCACAGATTTGCCTGTTAACTGATTGAGACGGTTTTCGTTTCGGCGCGGCGCCGGGGTTTGACCCCGGCGCCGCGCCGCGCAAGAAAAAATTGGCTTTTCGGTGCGAAACTGCCGGGGACGGCGGCATTCGCCGACAGGCAAACTGATCGAGACAGACG
>NZ_RZSR01001352.1:0-1171 GCF_004023265.1 Mesorhizobium sp. M1A.F.Ca.IN.020.06.1.1 | reverse complement strand
CTACGACGGCCCGTCGAGCTTCGTCGGGTGGCAGGGGAGGCGGGCATCATGACGTTGTCGCCCGAACGCCGCACCGAGCTCTTCCGCATGGAGGAGGCGCGCCGGCAGACACAGCGCCAGCTCGACATGATCGACCGGCAGATCATCCGGCGCATGACGGCGATGATCTCGCAATTGCAGCCGTGCCAGTCAGGCTATCGTCGGGGGAGGGCGCCGGACCCCGGCGCGTTCCTCGAGCGCTATCGGTCACATCTTGCCGCCCTGACCGCTGCGCGTCAGCCGGAGATCGATGCCCTCTCCCGAAAGCTCGCGCGGCAGGATTTTGCGATCGCCCGATTCCTCGAGCGGCATGGCGGTTTTCTCGATGGACGCGCAGCGTGACGATCAGCCTCTCTGCAGCAAGGCAGGCACGCGCTTCGTCCGGATGCGGTCAGCCGAATTGTCGGGCACAAGCCGGTTCATCTGGTGGCGACGCAACCGGCACAATCACAATCGGACTGCCTGCAGAGCCCGCTGGTCACGGCAGCCTGTCCTTCCGTTCCCGTGTCGATGGTCAGGCTCCTTGCTCGGACCTCCCTTCGTTCGGTGTGCGGTCCTAAACCGGCGGCCGTGCGCTTCAAGGCCGCGTTCCGCGCCGCGCGGCGGCCGGTAGAGCCGTTCTCGGCACGGTGGGCCCGCGTCCCGCGCGAGGGCTGGTCAGCCCTGCTTGGACGCAAACCCACCCTGCTCGATCTGGCCCTCCCGGACCCTGAAGCGCCCGTCTTCCCGCCGGTCTTGTCTGGACCGCGCCCGAAGGGAGGGCCGAGCAAGGAGCCGGTCCCGGCCTTCGGCGGAACGCCAGGAAAGGAAATCCCATGACCAAGACCGCTCGCACTTCCCGCCAGTCCGCTCGCGTTGTCCCGCTCCGCAAGGGCGCCACCCTCGAAATGGTCCGGCTCTGCTGCCCGGACGCCAGTCAGGTCAGCCTCATCTCCGAAAGCTTCGGCCTCGCCGTCCTCGACAGCGACGGCATTCGCGATCTTCACGAGAAGCTCATCATCGAGACGGCCGATGCCCTGGGCGAGGGCCTGGGCGAGAGGGCGATGCAGATCCACCTCCAGCGCATCGTCGGCGCCTATGTCGGCTCCGCCCACGGTGCCGGCCAGTTCTACAGCCGGGCGTCGTTGGCGGC
>NZ_RZSR01000135.1:0-8972 GCF_004023265.1 Mesorhizobium sp. M1A.F.Ca.IN.020.06.1.1 | reverse complement strand
GGTCTGGCCGTTCCAGCGGGCGACGCGGGCGAGGCCATGCGCGATGTCGGCGATCTCGATGTCGAGCGGCGAGGGGTCGAGCAGGTCGAGCCGCCGGCCGGACAGCATGCGCTGCCAGGCGCGCGGCGGCGCTCCCGCCCTGTCGGCCGCCATCAGGCCTCCTCCGCGCTGACGGTGTCTTGCGGGAAGGAGAATTTCGCCCAGCCCGGGATGGCGAGCGTCACCGGGACGTCGCCGGCCATGATCGGGTCGCGGGCATCGAGCGCTGCCTTGACGCGGTCGATGCGGGCAATGACGAGGCCGCGTCCGCCGCTTACCGAACCCAGCGTCCCGACCGGGCGGCCTGCGACGGTGAGCTCGGTACCGGACGCAGGCAGGGAACCCCCGGCTGTGGCGATCAGCACGCGGCGTCGCGCGGTGCCGCGATGCTGCATGCGCGAGACGACTTCCTGGCCGACATAGCAGCCTTTCTTGAAGCCGACGCCGCCGGTCTCGTCGAGGAGAACGTCATGTGGGAAAGCGTCACCGAGCTGATAATCGCTGCCGCTTTCGGCGATGCCGTTGGCGATACGCAGGGCCCGCCATGCGCCGGCATCGCCGCTGTCCTGAACTGCGCCCTCATATTTGCGCCTGACCTCCACCTCGCGGAAGCGCGTGTCGGCGAGGGAAGTTGAATTGGCAAGTGAGGCGGTTGAATCATCGCCCCATGCAACCGTGACAAGCGCCTGATCCTGCTTGGCAATCTCGGCCTTTGCCCTCAGCCGGTAAAGCATCAGCCGGCGCACGAAGTCATCGGCTATGTCGGTCCGGCATTCCAGCCGGAAGCCGTTCTCGCCGGCGCGAGAGATGAGAAAATCGAACAGGATCTTGCCTTGCGGCGAAAGCAGCGCGCCGGGCTTTGCCTCGCCGGCGCCAAGCGCATCGAGATCGGTGGTGAGGATGTTTTGCAAAAAATGTTCGGCATCCTGGCCTGACACGGAAATGAGCGCGCGGTCTTTCAGCAGGGCAAAGGGCATGGGCGTGAAGTCGGCCTGATCTTGCAAAAATGATGGTCATTACGTAAGCCGGCCACACTCCCCCCGCAAGAGATTGGACCAGTCCATGGCAACCACCTTCGACCTCATCCTGACAGGCGGCACGGTAGTTAACCATGACGGTGAAGGCCGGCGCGATGTCGGCGTGAAGGCCGGGCGTATTGCCGCGATAGGCGATCTCGGCCAAGCGTCGGCCGGCGAGACGATCGATTGCACGGGCCTGCACATCCTGCCCGGCGTCGTCGACAGCCAGGTGCATTTCCGCGAGCCGGGACTGGAGCACAAGGAAGATCTGGAAACCGGGTCTCGCGCCGCGGTTTTGGGCGGCGTCACCGCGGTCTTCGAGATGCCCAACACCAATCCGCTGACCACCAGCGAGGCGGCCCTTGCCGACAAGGTGCGGCGCGCCACCGGCCGCATGCATTGCGACTTCGCTTTCTGGGTTGGCGGCACGCGCGACAATGCCGGCGATGTCGGCGAGCTCGAGCGGCTGCCAGGAGCTGCCGGCATAAAAGTCTTCATGGGCTCGTCCACCGGCGACCTGCTGGTCGAGGACGACGAAGGCGTCGCCTCCATCCTGCGCAACACCCGCCGCCGCGCCGCTTTCCACTCCGAGGACGAGTTCCGTCTGCGCGAGCGGCTCGGTCTGCGCGTCGAGGCCGATCCCTCGTCGCATCCTGTCTGGCGCGACGAGATCGCGGCGCTGCGCTGCACCGAGCGCCTGGTGCGCATCGCGAGACAGACGCGCGCGCGCATCCATGTGCTGCACATCTCGACGGCCGAGGAGATCGTTTTCCTCGAGCAGCATAAAGACGTCGCTACATGCGAGGCGACGCCGCATCACCTGACGCTCTCAGCTGACGACTATGCGCGGCTCGGCACGCTGATCCAGATGAACCCGCCGGTGCGCGCGGCGCGCCACCGCGACGGCGTCTGGCACGGCATTGCGCAAGGGATCGTCGATGTGCTGGGGTCCGACCACGCGCCGCACACGCTGGCCGAGAAGGCGAAGCCTTATCCTGCCTCGCCTTCGGGCATGACGGGCGTGCAGACGCTGGTGCCGATCATGCTCGACCATGTCAACGCCGGCCGGCTCACTTTGCAGCGTTTCGTCGATCTCTCCAGTCATGGTCCGCAGCGCATCTTCGGCATGGCGGGAAAGGGCCGCATCGCCGCCGGCTACGACGCCGATTTCACCGTCGTAGACCTGAAGCGCCGCGAGACCATCACCAACGCGCAGGCTGGCTCCAAGGCGGGCTGGACGCCCTATGACGGCAAAGAGGTCACCGGCTGGCCGGTCGGCACCATCGTGCGCGGCAACCGGGTAATGTGGGACGGCGAGATCGTCACGCCCGGCCAGGGCAGGGCGGTGGAGTTTTCCGAGGCGCTGGCGGCTTAGGCCACGTTGGATTTCTTAAGCGCGCCCTGCATTAAGAGTGCCTGCAGCTGCGGGAACTTGCCCTGGTCGATTTTCTTCTTGCAAATGCCGACGGTGGGAGCCGATGCGATTCCGGCTCTGCGAGAGGAGGCAAACCGCATATGGCCGCAGACCAAAATTGGCAAGGGATGAGCTTCTGGCTCAATCCCCGGCGACGAAGAACAGCCACTGGCCGGCGGGCGTGATGCCGACGCGATAGAAGATATAGGCGCCGAACTGCTTCATGTCGTCATAGTCGCTTGCGGTGACGAGTTTGAACAGCTCGACGCGCTGCCTGGGATCCAGCTTGTCGAGCGGCAGCGCGAAGAAATACGGCCAGACATAGAGCTCCTGCGGCGTGCCGGTGTCGACATGGACATAGCCGGCGCTGAGCACCTCTTCCAAAATGGCGAGAATCTCTTGGCCGTCGCCGTCGCCGGAGAGTCCCTTGAGGAAAGCGACCGGGTCGCCCTCGATGTCGCCGAGCGAAAGCTGCGTCATGGATTCGCCCGAGCCGATCAGCGGCCGAAGTTTCTCGATATCGCCGCTCTTGCAGGCCTCGATGATCAGGCCGTGCATGCGTTTGACCGGTTCGGGAAGCTTGTCGAGGTCGTAGACGACGGGCGGCGGCGGCGAATCCGGGTCGGAGCGCGGGCTGGTGATGCCGCCGCTGCCGGTTGGCGCTTCCGGCGCGCTCTTGTCCGTCTCATCGGCCGGCTGGCTGTTGTCGGAGGGTTTGGTGCCGGGCGCGGCCGGCATTGGCACGGTGGTCCCCGGAGCGGTCGTTTCGTCACTGGTGGACGGAGTGACCGGCGAAGGCAACTCCTCGCGTTGGATCTCGCTTAGCGCATAGCAAGGCGTGCTGGCGAGGCAGATTGCCAATGGCCCGGCGCAGGAAGCAGTGATCCAGATGCCGAGGGCCAGCCCGCGCGGCCTGCCTGCCAACGAAAATCTCACCCCTTGCCTCTCCATGGTTCCGGGCTCGCTAGGGCAATTCCAGAAAACTGTGCAATGGTTTCTGTCCGGAATTGCGAAAAACTAATGGCTAGGCGGCGGGTATGATGCCCAAACGGCGCGTCGCCGTCAAAAGCAGCCAAAGCGGGCGGGCTAGTGCCTGAGCCGTTCCGGCTCGAACGCGCCGGAGATCACCTTTTCGCGCATGCGGTCGAGCAGGGCCAGCGCTGAGGTCTCACCATTGGCGCGCAGCATCTCGCCGAAGGCGGTTTCCAGCGCAGCCTCGGCGATGATTTCGGGCTCGATGCCGGCCGACAATCCTTCCGCCCAGGCTTCGCTGTGGCTCTCCACGGCGGTCAGGCGCTTTTCTTCCCTGACCAACGCGTCGATGTCGCTGACGCCATGTTCCATTGCGATGTCCACCTTTTCAAGCGTCGGTCCGGCAAGGCACCGGGCTTGACTTGCCAGTTCATGCGCTGCTCGTACAAGTGCTTGTAAATACGACATTTCTGCAGTCGCAATCTACATATCGAGCAAGGCTGCGATCAATTCCGACCGAGCTTAGCCGATTAGACCAGCTTGCGGCATTAAAACCTTCAGTTTGAGTTAATTCCGCATTTGTCCACTAACGTTTCATTAACATTGTTGCACAAGCGCAACAGATGATTGCACCAAGGCGCAGCCTGATACAATAAGGCCGGCCACATTGGAGCGATTTGTCGGTGGATAGTCGCGATCGATGCCGGTCCTCAATTCCCGTAGCGGGAAGCGATATCGCGCGACAGCGTCTCGCCTTCCTTCATGTAGCGGGCAATGGCCTCGGTGGCCGAAGGCGTGCACTGCGTGTAGGTGCCGCTGAAGGAGCGGTAGCCGCGATTGAAGGAGGCGATGAAGCGGGCGCGCCGGTTGGGATCGGGATTTTCCGACTCGAGCAGCTTTTCCATCTCCAGCCGCCACTGGTCGCCTTTCTCGCCGCAGAGGTTGCGCAGGAAATGCAGCGAACCCAGCACCTCGGCGAGGCGCATCAGCCCGGGCTCGAACGGCGCCTCGGCCGCCGATGCCGGCTGCACCGTGACGGCCATGCTGATGGCGAGGCTTGCGGCGAGAAAGGGGGAGGCGCGGGTCATCAGGGCCTTGCGATGGAAGAGCAAGGCTTTGTGGCGAAACATTTTGTCGCCTGCAAGGCCATTCTGGGGTCACCGCTCGGCGGCTTGCGCAGGACCAAGCAACTCCTCGGCAACTTCAAACACATCGCCCGCCAGCGGCATCGCCGCCATTTCCGCCAGCGTGTAGAACGCCGCCGTCTCGGCGTCATCGCTCGCTGCCGGCTCGCCGCCGACATAGGCCGCGCCGAACACCGTCAGCAGATAGTCGACCGCGTGGTGCTCAGCGCGGCCGTCGATATGGATGTCGCGCAGCGGGCGGTAATCCTTCGCCTGGAGCCCCGTTTCCTCCTTGAGTTCGCGCGCCGCGGCTTGCGCCAGCGTCTCGCCCGGCTCGACCTTGCCGCCGGGATACGCGTAGAGCCCTTGCGAAGGCGGCCGCGCCCGCTTGACAAGCAGCACCGTCTTGCCGCGCACGACGGCGACGGAGACTGCCGGGATAATCTTGCGAACCTTGTTCATGCGTTGCGAATCGCGCCGGCTGCCGGCTTGGTTGTGGACCGGACAGCTTTAGCGGTTGCGGCGCGGCGGTTCCATCGCCACTTTCATGGCGATCCCGACCGAAGAGCCAATCCATGTGCGGACGCTTTGCCCTGACCGCCTCGCCGGACCAGACCGCCGCCATTCTTGGCCTGGCGGAGCTGGGGGCGTTTCCGGCCCGCTACAATATCGCTCCGACGCAGCCGGTGCTGATGGCGTTCGCCAGTCCGCCAAGAGCGCCAGGCTCCAACCTGCCAGACCGCCAGGCGATGCTGGTGCGCTGGGGCCTGATCCCGACTTGGGTCAAGGATACGAAGGAATTTCCGCTGCTCTTCAACGCGCGCTCGGAAGGCGTGCTGCAGAAGGCCTCGTTCAAGACCGCCATGCGCCATCGCCGGGCCCTTGTGCCGGCCTCCGGCTTTTATGAATGGCAGCAGTCGGGTAGCGCCAAGGGCCAGCCCTACTGGATCCAGCCGCGGCGGGGCGGGGTGATCGCCTTCGCCGGTCTGATCAAGACCTATGCCGAGCCGGGCGGTTCCGAGGTGGACACCGGCGCGATCCTCACCACGCGGGCCAACGCCGGCACCGCCCATATCCACGACCGCATGCCGGTGGTGATCGAGGAACGCGATTTCGCCCGCTGGTTGGATTGCCGCACGCAGGAGCCGCGCGACGTGCTCGACCTCCTCAAGCCCGCCGAGCCCGATTTCTTCGAGGCGATTCCGGTTTCCGACCTCGTCAACAAGGTCGCCAACACCGGGCCGGAGATTCAGGAGCGGGGCATGGTCGGGCCTCAGCCCGACAAGGTCAGGCGCCAGAAACCCGGCGCGGACGAAAACCAGATGACCCTGTTTTAGCGAAGGCTGCTAGCGGAGGCCTTCATCTCCAGGGCGAGCATTGGCGTCGCCCTCATCGCCGGCACCCCGATCATCGGAGACTGCGCCGGTCCTGCCGTTTCAAGCGGCGCGCGGCGAGATGATCTTCTGCGCCGGCTTCTTCTTCTTCGCGGTGTGAAGAAGGGCTGCGACGATGGCCGCAGGGCCGATCGCGCGGTAGTGGCTGGCGAGCGGCTGTTGCGCCGGTCGACTTTGTTCTTGCTTACTTCGAGGCATTGTTCTCTTCCCTGGTAACGTTTTCGTGTCTGGGTTTGGTGGTCGATTCGGACCAAATCGTGACGTTTGGCGGTCTAGTCCGATAATGTTTCATCACTGTGCCGAGATGCTTAATAAAATGTTTCGGCCCGTTTTTACCTGTGATGGAACGACAGCTTTCCCGAGTTGAGCGACTTGACGGCAACACCTGCGGACGCGATAAAGCCGGGCATGAAAACGTCTTTCGCCATTTGTGGCATTTGCATTATTGGCTAGCCTCGCGCTGGTCCGGACGTTTTCGCCTTATCTTCCCCTAGATTGGACAAACGCCCCGGCCAGCAGGCTGGAGCCCGATTTGCGCCCGCGCGCGGGGAGGCTCCGTCCAACATAAGGGATCGGAAGAGCACGAATGTCTGACGCATCGAAGGGCCTCAGCCTTTACAACACGCTGACGCGGGCGAAGGAGCGTTTCGTTCCGATCGATCCGCAAAACGTGCGCATGTATGTTTGCGGCCCGACAGTCTACGACTTTGCCCATATCGGCAACGCGCGGCCGGCGATCGTCTTCGACGTGCTGTTCCGTTTGCTGCGCCAACTCTATGGCGAAAAGCACGTCACGTATGTGCGCAACATCACGGATGTCGACGACAAGATAAATGCGCGCGCCCTGCGCGATTTCGGCGCCGAGATCGAAGTCGGGACGCTTTCGCTGAACGACGCGATCCGGCGCGTCACCGAAAAGACCGCCGACCAGTACCACAAAGATGTCGCGGCACTCGGCTGTTTGGAGCCGACCCACGAGCCGCGGGCGACCGAGTTCGTCGCGCCCCGCGCCGACGGCAAGGCCGACATGCTGTCGCTGATTGCGCAACTGATCGAGCGCGGCCACGCCTATGTCGCCGGGGGCGAGGTGCTCTTCGACACCGCCTCGATGCCCGATTATGGCGAGCTTTCGAAGCGCAATCTCGACGAGCAGCAGGCCGGCGCCCGCATCGCGGTCGACGTCCACAAGAAGAACCCCGGCGATTTCGTTTTATGGAAACTCTCGACGCCGGAAGAGCCCGGCTGGGAAAGCCCGTGGGGCAGGGGCCGTCCGGGCTGGCACATCGAATGCTCGGCCATGTCGGCCGCCTATCTCGGCGAGATCTTCGACATCCATGGCGGCGGCCTCGACCTGATCTTCCCGCATCACGAGAACGAGATCGCCCAGTCGCGCTGCGCCCACGGCACCAAAGTCATGGCCAATGTCTGGATGCACAACGGCTTCCTTCAGGTCGAGGGCCAGAAAATGTCGAAGAGCCTCGGCAATTTCTATTCGATCCATGAGCTCTTGGAGACCGAGACTTTCGGCGGCAGGAAATGGCCGGGCGAGGTGCTGCGGCTGGCGATGCTGATGACGCATTACCGCGAGCCGATCGACTTTTCCGTGCGCAAGCTGGAGGAGGCGGAAAACACGCTGCGCAAATGGAAACGTGCGGCCGACCTTGCACCCGCGGCGGCGAGGGACCTGCCGGCATACGTGCTGGAGGCGTTGTCCGACGACCTCGCCACCTACACTGCCTTTCAGCGATTGACGCAGCTTGCCGGCGAGGCGGTGGAGTTCACTGGCGCCGGCGAGAACGCCGCCGCGGCTTCACTGAAAGCGGCGCTTGCCTTTCTGGGTTTCGATGTCGGCGCAGCGAAGGTGGACGAAACCGTGATCGCTGCGGCGATCGCCAGGCGTCTGAGGTTCATCGCCGATAAGAATTGGCCCGAAGGCGACCGCATCCGCGACGAGCTTCTGGCGCAGGGCGTTCAGCTCAAGGACGGCAAGGATCCGGTCACCGGCCAGCGCGTGACGACCTGGGAGATCAAGCGGTGAGGGTGGCGCAGGGGATCGTTTCAGGACTGGCGGAGGCCCCGGTGACGTCCAATCTCCCCCGCAAGGGGGGAGATTAGCTCGGGCGTGCGATTTCGTTAGTCGCAAACGTGAGGGCGTGTAGCTATGGTCACGACCTCGTTCCATCCCGTCAGCGCAATAACGCCAAGTCCATGCGGCGTGCCATGACGGATGCCGAGCTGAAACTTTGGAACGAGTTGCGTGCCCACCGCTTGATGGGCATGAGCTTCCGGCGGCAGGTGCCGATCGGGCCTTATATCGTTGATTTCGCGTGCTCGGCCCATCGCCTCATAGTCGAGGTCGATGGCAGCCAGCATGGCGATGCGGAACACTTAAACCGTGACGAGGCAAGAAGTGGCTATCTAGCTGCAAGCGGCTGGACCATCCTGCGCTTCTGGAACGACGACGTGATCCGCGATATCGACAATGTCTGCCAGCACATCGTCATTGCGGCCGGCCTGGCCGGCGCCGAAGTGCCGGAGACCGCAACGCAGGAGCTCGTTCCATGATCGATCATCTCGGCATCAGCGTTTCCGATTTCGAAAAGTCCAAGGCCTTCTACGACAAGGCGATGGCGCCGCTTGGCGCTTCGCTGCTCTACATGGTGCCGGAGGAATATACCGCCGGCGCCAAGGTCGGCGGCTATGGCCGCGACCGGCCGGTGTTCTGGCTGAGCGCGGGCAAGGAGAAGCCGAAGGACCATCAGCATGTCGCCTTCACCGCGCGCAGCCGCGCCGAGGTCGACGCTTTCCATGCCGCGGCCCTTGCGGCCGGCGGCAAGGACAATGGCGGGCCGGGGCTGCGTCCGCATTACCACCCCAATTATTACGGCGCCTTCGTCTTCGATCCCGACGGCAACAATGTCGAGGCGGTCTGCCATGATCCGGAGTGAGCTCGATGGGAGGGATCGATGAGCCTTGATAACCGGCCGGTCTATACGGGCGGGTGCCAGTG
>NZ_RZSR01001351.1:0-1171 GCF_004023265.1 Mesorhizobium sp. M1A.F.Ca.IN.020.06.1.1 | reverse complement strand
CCTCCAGCCAGCCGCCGCTCGACATCCAGGTGGTGGCGCTCGATTGGAAATGGCTGTTCCTCTACCCCGACCAGGGCGTCGGAACGGTCAACCAGCTGGTCATCCCGGCCGGCGTTCCCGTTCATTTCAAACTGACCTCGGCCAGCGTGATGAACACCTTCTTTGTGCCGCAGCTCGGCAGCATGATCTATGTCATGAACGGCATGCAGACCGAGCTCAACCTGCAGGCCGATCGCGACGGCGACTATCTCGGCCTGTCGGCGCATTTCAGCGGCGACGGCTTTTCCGACATGAATTTCCGCGTGCGCGCCGTCCCGCCCGACGAATTTGCGCGCTGGGCCTCTTCGCTGCATGGCGCCGGCGGCGTGCTCAACGCGCGCGCCTATGGCGAGCTTGCCCGGCAGAGCATCAACGTGCCGCCGGCCTCGTTCGGCGTCGTGCAGGACGGCCTGTTCGACGCGTTCGTGCGCAAGACGTTGCCGCCCGGTCCGGGTCCCGCCGAAACCGCCGCCGGCGAGCCGCAGGTAAGCCCCAAGGCCCAGCCCAAGGCCGGGACGCCGGCGCCTGCCCAACAGCCGCAGCCGAAAGCGGGAGGATGACGATGCTCGGCAAGCTCGACTGGTCTGCCATTCCCTTCGATGAGCCCATCCCGCTGGGCGCCGCCCTCATCGTCTTCCTGGCGGCCGCCGCGGTGCTGATCTGGGTCACGGTGAAAGGATACTGGCCCTATCTCTGGGACGAATGGATAACTTCGGTCGACCACAAGCGCATCGGCGTCATGTATATCGTTCTGGCGGCGCTGATGCTGCTGCGCGGCTTCGTCGATGCGGTGATGATGCGCACGCAGCAGGTGCTCGCCATCCACGGGCCCGGCTACCTGCCGCCCGAGCATTACGACCAGGTCTTTTCGGCCCACGGCACGATCATGATCTTCTTCGCCGCGATGCCCTTCGTCATCGGGCTGATGAACTTCGTCGTGCCGCTGCAACTCGGCATCCGCGACGTCGCCTTTCCGACGCTGAATTCGGTGAGTTTCTGGCTGACGGCGACCGGCGCGCTCCTGGTCAACATCTCGCTCGTCGTCGGCGAGTTCGCCCGCACCGGCTGGCTGCCCTATGCGCCGCTGTCGGAGACGACCTACTCGCCGGGCGTCGGCGTAGACTATTATCTC
>NZ_RZSR01001350.1:0-1175 GCF_004023265.1 Mesorhizobium sp. M1A.F.Ca.IN.020.06.1.1 | reverse complement strand
GTCCAGCACCTCGTCCGCGTTGTGGACGAGGCCTGAACGGAAGCGCAGGAGACAGAAACATGAAACTCAACGATCTGCGTGACAAGGACGGCGCCACGCACTCCAGGAAGCGCCTCGGTCGCGGCATCGGCTCCGGCTCTGGCAAGACCGCCGGTCGCGGCGTTAAGGGCCAGAAGGCACGCTCGGGCGTTGCCATCAACGGCTTCGAGGGCGGCCAGATGCCGCTTTACCGGCGCCTGCCGAAGCGCGGCTTCAACAACCTGTTCGCCAAGAGCTTCACCGTCGTGTCGCTTGCTCGCATCCAGGCTGCCGTCGATGCCAAGAAGCTCGACGCGAAGGAGACCGTGACGGCTGAGACCCTGATCACTGCCGGCGTCATCCGCCGCGCCAAGGACGGCGTGCGCGTGCTCTCCGACGGCGAGCTCAAGGCCAAGCTCAGCTTCGACGTCGCCGGCGCCTCCAAAGCTGCGATCGAGAAGATCGAGAAGGCCGGCGGTTCGGTGAAGCTGCCGGAAGCGGCCGCCGCCGAGTAACGGCGATTTGAAGCGCGGCCGGCGGGTATGATTTCATTTTTGCCGCCCGTCCGCGCTTTGATCTGATCAATTAGGCGGCCGCGTCAACGCGGCCGCTTGCATGTTGACGGTCCGGAGCTTATCTCGTGAGCTTCGGTGACACGCGCCGCCTGAGCTGCGGGCATCGAGCGCGACATAGAAATCAATGAAGTAGAGCATAATCAATGAAGTAGAGGATGATGTCTTCCGAAAACCGCTTCACACTTTTCGGCATCATGCTCTAGCGGAGAAAATCAGGCATGGCTTCGGCTGCTGAACAACTAGCCTCCAATCTGAATTTTGCGGCCTTCGCCAAGGCCGAGGATCTGAAGAAGCGCATCTGGTTCACCGTCGGCGCGCTGCTCGTCTACCGCCTCGGCACCTACATCCCGCTTCCCGGGATCAATCCCGACGCTTTCGCGCAGGCCTTCTCCTCGCAGAGCAAGGGCGTGCTCGGCATGTTCAACATGTTTGCCGGCGGCGCCGTGCAGCGCATGGCGATCTTCGCGCTCGGCATCATGCCCTACATCTCCGCTTCCATCATCATGCAGCTGATGACCTCGGTCATCCCGTCGCTGGAAGCGCTGAAGAAGGAAGGCGAGCAGGGCCGCAAGATCATCAACC
>NZ_RZSR01001349.1:0-1177 GCF_004023265.1 Mesorhizobium sp. M1A.F.Ca.IN.020.06.1.1 | reverse complement strand
CTCGACCAAGCCGTCCGCCGTTGCGACCAGGTCGCGGAAGCGCTCGCGGTCGGCCTCCTGCTTCAGGTCGAGCACCACCGATCGTTTGCCGGCGTTCTGCGCCAGGAAGGATGCACCCATGCCGGCTTTGTTGAGCTCCGGCGAGGCGCCAAGCTGGCGCGCGAGATCGCCGCCCGGCGGCGCCTCGACCTTGATGACGTCGGCGCCGAGCAGCGCCAGCTGGTAGGCGCAGTAAGGACCTGCCAGCACATTGGTGAGGTCGAGGACGCGTATGCCTGAAAGCAGGTCTGTCATGATGCTCCAGATCGGTCAGGCATCGCCCGGCACATGCTCTGGTCCGCGCGTGCGCCGGCGTTCGATCCAGGCCCAGATATGCGGGCCGACCAGACCGATGAAGGCGAGCGTTAAAAGCGTCAGCGAGAGCGGGTGCCGGTAGAACACCGTCCAGTCGCCATTGGCGATCGTCATCGCCCGGCGGAACTGCGTCTCGGCGAGCGGCCCGAGGATCATGCCGATGATGACCGGCGCCGTCGGAAAATCGAAGCGGCGCATCAGGAAGCCCGCCGCGCCCAGCAGATAGAGGATGATGAGATCGATCGGCGACTGCGAGATGCCGTAGGTGCCGACGGTGGCGAACACCAGAATGCCGGCATAGAGCTGCGGCGCCGGGATCTTGAGCAATCGTACCCACAGGCCGATCAGCGGCAGGTTGAGGATGACGAGGATGACGTTGGCGATGAAGAGACTGGCGATGAGGCCCCAGACGAGATTGGCCTGCGTCGTCAACAGCAGCGGTCCGGGATTGATGCCGTAGCTCTGGAAGGCCGACAGCATGATCGCCGCCGTTGCCGAGGTCGGGAGGCCAAGCGTCAGCATCGGCACCAGCACGCCGGCAGCCGACGCGTTGTTGGCAGCCTCCGGCCCGGCGACGCCTTCGATGGCGCCGACCGTGCCGAACTCCTCCTTGTGCTTGGAAAGCTTCTTTTCGATGGCATAGGACAGGAAGGTCGGGATCTCGGCCCCGCCGGCGGGCAGGGCGCCGATCGGGAAGCCGATTGCCGCGCCCCTGAGCCACGGCTTCCACGAGCGCGCCCATTCGGAAGCAGTCATGTAGAGCGAGCCCCTCAGCGGCACGATCTCGTCCTTCCCGGCATAGCGGCGCGAGGCCACGTAGAGA
>NZ_RZSR01001348.1:0-1177 GCF_004023265.1 Mesorhizobium sp. M1A.F.Ca.IN.020.06.1.1 | reverse complement strand
GTGCTGGCCGAACGCGAGCTCGATTATGTCGCGGCGGCAAAGCTTCGCCACGAAGGCGCGCTGCACACGATGTTCGTCGAGATCCTGCCCAACGTGATCCCGCCGATCCTGGTCGAGACGACAGTGCGTCTGGGCTATGCGATCTTCGCCGTCGCCACGCTCTCCTTCATGGGCTTCGGCATCCAGCCGCCCTCGCCCGACTGGGGACTCTCGATATCCAGCAATTACGGCATGATCGGCGGCGGCTTCTGGTGGACGGTGCTGTTCGACGCGCTGGCGATCGCCTCGCTGGTGATCGGGGTCAACCTGGTGGCCGACGGCGTCCATGGAGCGTTCAATGACTGACAGGAACGCGCTCGAGCTCAACGATCTCTCGGTCGCCTATCGCGTCGGGCGCCGCAACCGGGCGGTGCTGCGCAATGTCAGCTTCAAGATCGGCCGCGGCGAGGCCTATGGGCTGGTCGGCGAATCCGGCTGCGGAAAGTCCACCGCGGCGCTGTCCGTGGTCCGCTACCTGCCGCGCAACGGCTCGATCACCGGCGGCTCGATCGCGCTCGACGGCCGGGATGTGATGAAGCTCGATGCCGAGGCGCTCAGACGCGCCCGTGCGGAAAGCGTCTCCATGGTCTATCAGGATCCCGGCAAGGCGCTGAATCCATCATTGCGCATCGGCCGCCAGCTCACCGAGATCTTCGAGCTTGCCGGCATGTCGGGACAGGCGGCGAGCGACAAGGCGATCGCGATGCTCAATCTTGTGCGCATCTCGGATCCGGCCAGTGTCATGCAGCGCTACCCGCACCAGCTTTCCGGCGGCATGCAGCAGCGCGTGGCGATCGCAATGGCCTTGGCCAACGACCCCTCGATGCTGATCCTCGACGAGCCGACGACGGGTCTCGACGCCACGGTCGAAGCCGAAGTGCTCGACCTCATCGCGCAACTGCGCCGCGAGCTTTCGGCCTCAATCCTGTTCATCAGCCACAACCTCGCCGTGGTTTCCAACATGTGCGACCGGGTCGGCGTGCTCTATGCCGGGATGCTGGTCGAGGAAGGCTCGACCAAGGACGTCTTCAACGATCCGCGCCATCCCTACACGGTCGCCTTGCTGCGCTGCCTGCCGCGCGGCGGCCAGCGCAAGGACCAGGGCCGGCTCGACACGATCCCCGGCTTCCTGCCCGGC
>NZ_RZSR01001347.1:0-1185 GCF_004023265.1 Mesorhizobium sp. M1A.F.Ca.IN.020.06.1.1 | reverse complement strand
CGCCTGGGCCCTAGGGGGTTTCGGAGCCGGTGTTGCAGGGCTTGCACCCGCCTTGCAGCAACGTCTCGTCCTCCTCGCCGAGGGGCTCGATCAGCCCGGACATCGCGCCACGGCCCTGAGGGGCCTCGGATCAGGTGCGGCGGGGTTTGCGCCGGCCCTGCAGCAGCGTCTCGTCGTTCTTGCCGAGGGACTTGACGGATCCTGGCATCGCGCTACAGCGCTGAAGGGTCTCGGAGCGGCCGCGGCAGGGCTTACGCCCGCCCTGCAGCAGCGTCTCATCCTCCTCGCCGAGGGACTTGACCACCCCATGCATCGCGCTACGGCACTGGGTGGATTGGGAAAGGGTGTGGCAGGGCTTGCGCCCGCCTTGCAGCGGCGTCTCGTCGTTCTCGCCGAGGGACTTGCCCAGCCGGAATATCGGGCTCGCGCCTTGGCAGCGCTATTGCCTTAGTGTGCGCATTTCGCAAAAGACCCATGGGCTGGATGACGGCTGGCGCTTTTGCAGGATGAGGTCGTCTCAACTCCTCCAGAAAAGCGACCCATGCATATGACGACACGAACCCGCACAACCGACCGCCATCCGCACCGATCTAGGCGCAATTTTCGTTTCGATAGAACTCAGTCGATCGAGCT
This sequence comes from Mesorhizobium sp. M1A.F.Ca.IN.020.06.1.1, assembly GCF_004023265.1. NCBI lineage: Bacteria > Pseudomonadati > Pseudomonadota > Alphaproteobacteria > Hyphomicrobiales > Phyllobacteriaceae > Mesorhizobium > Mesorhizobium sp. M1A.F.Ca.IN.020.06.1.1. The sequence continues at coordinate 552 of NZ_RZSR01001347.1, read as the reverse complement.
GGCTTATGACGTCATTGTCGCCGGGGAACGACGAGAAGATGTCGAAGCATTCCGTGCCGGCTGGGAGACCTGGCCGCGATGAGCAACCTGACACTTCAATGCCCATGTGAGCCGGACAGGGGTGGAATTACCGAAACACATACCTTGGGCGGTAGGAGGATCCGAAGAAAGGTTCCGGCCTACGGACCGTGTTCGACGATCTGTGGAATGAGCTGACACTGATCGCAGGTTGAAGGTCTCCCAGCAACAAGGGCGCGAAACGAACTGTCCAGCGGTGGCAGGTCCTGTGACCAAAACGCCGTGTTCGGCCAATAGTCAAGATAGATCATGGCAGGCCCGGATTTTGGGCCAGGAACCAGCGCACGCAAAACAGCATCACAGATTGGTCGAACTGGCGGCCTTTGAGCTTCGCAATCCTCCGAAATGATCGAACATTGCCATCCGCGAACAACGACAAATCCCTGAGGAGCGCTGACATGCGAATTTGGAATAGCCGCCTTGACGGCTTTTCGACGTTAAACCGGCTTCTCGTTGACGGGCTCACGGAGAGCC
>NZ_RZSR01001346.1:0-1185 GCF_004023265.1 Mesorhizobium sp. M1A.F.Ca.IN.020.06.1.1 | reverse complement strand
GTTCAGGAAGGCGTCGAGCGCCCGAAGCCGTCGGTCACCTTCGAGATCGGCGAGGCGATCCGCGTCTCGGACGGTCCGTTCGCGTCGTTCAACGGCTTCGTCCAGGAAGTGGACGAGGAGCGGGCGCGCCTCAAGGTGGAAGTTTCGATCTTCGGGCGCGCGGTGCCCGTCGATCTCGAATTCGGACAGGTCGAAAAGGGCTGATCCGAAGGTCCCCGTCCGAGAGGCAAAGGGATCGGCGGCGCGAAGGAATGGCGCTGCCATGAGCGGGTGGGAGGCGAATGCGGCTTAGCCGGCCGCTGGAACCGCACCACCAGACTGCAACCGCCGGTTTTCCCGGCATGAGAAAAGGCAGGAATAGAGATGGCTAAGAAAGTTGCAGGCCAGCTCAAGCTCCAGGTTGCCGCGGGCTCGGCCACGCCGTCGCCCCCGATCGGCCCGGCGCTTGGTCAGCGCGGCATCAACATCATGGAGTTCTGCAAGGCGTTCAACGCGCAGACCCAGGAACTGGAGAAGGGCTCGCCCATCCCGGTCGTCATCACCTACTACCAGGACAAGTCGTTCACCTTCGTCATGAAGACTCCGCCGGTGAGCTACTTCCTGAAGAAGGCCGCCAACCTGAAGTCTGGATCGAAAGAGCCGGGCAAGGTCAAGGCCGGCACGATCTCGCGCGACAAGGTGCGCCAGATCGCCGAGCAGAAGATGAAGGACCTCAACGCAAACGACGTCGAAGCGGCCATGCGCATGGTCGAGGGCTCCGCCCGCTCGATGGGCCTGGAAGTGGTGGGCTAAGATCATGGCAAAGATTGCAAAGCGTGTTGCCAAGAGCCGTGAAGGCATCGACCCGAACAAGGCCTATGCGCTCTCTGAGGCGCTGCAGCTGCTGAAGGACCGGTCCACGGTGAAGTTCGACGAGACGGTCGAGGTCGCGATGAATCTCGGCGTCGATCCGCGCCATGCCGACCAGATGGTCCGCGGCGTTGTCAACCTGCCGAACGGCACCGGCCGGTCGGTGCGCGTCGCGGTGTTCGCGCGCGGCGACAAGGCCGAAGAAGCCAAGGCCGCCGGCGCCGATATCGTTGGTGCCGAGGACCTCGTCGACATCGTCCAGAAGGGCACGATCGATTTCGATCGCTGCATCGCTACTCCGGACATGATGCCGCTGGTCGGCCGTCTGGGTAAGGT
>NZ_RZSR01001345.1:0-1188 GCF_004023265.1 Mesorhizobium sp. M1A.F.Ca.IN.020.06.1.1 | reverse complement strand
ACAAAGGCCCAGCCGCGAAAATCGCTTCTGGCGCTTCGCGCCGTCGCTGCCGAGGTCATCGCGGTCAATGCTGAAGGAACTCGGTCCAGAGATCCTGCATCTTGACGTCAAGTGCGGCGTCAGGTGCTGGATAGAGCTGGGCCTTTTTGAGGAAGCCTTCCTGCTCGTCCCAGCGCAACGCCGCGCGCTGCTTGTCGGTCAGGAATTCCCTGGCCTTCTGGTTCGCCGGCATTGCCCAGTAGCAGGATGACGTCGCCAGCCGTGCCTGCCCCTCGGGCGAAAGGATGTAGCTGACGAACTCGATCGCCATATCCTTGTTTTTGCTCGCGGCAAAAACCCCTAGCGATTGCGACCAGCGGGTGCCGCCCTGTTTCGGCAACAGCCACTGCAGATTCGGCTTGTCGGCAGAAAGGCCGGCCGTCACCCATTCGCCGCCCCCGAACAGGATGCTGGTTTCGCCTGTCGCAAGGGCCGTCTGGCTGGCCGTGACCTCGCCGATGACCTTTGTGTTGGCCTTGAGCTTGAACAGCGCCTCGCGAAGCTTGGGCAGATCGGTTTCCTTCAAGGTCGCCGTGTTCAGGCCGAGACCCATCGCAACCAGCCCCATGACGGGAAGGTAGTAGTCGTAGACCGCTATCTGTCCCTTGAACTTATCGCTGTTCCACAAGACCGTCATGTCATCCAGATCCGCGGCCTTCACCTTGTTGGCGTCGAAGGAGACGGTGTTGTATCCGAACTTCTCCGTGACAGCGTAGATTTTGCCGTCGCGGCTCTGCTTGTCGTCCAGCCGCACCGACGGAAAGATGTCGTCATAGTGGATCTTGTCCTTGGGCAGAGGCGCCAAGAGACCGGCATCGAGAACGCGCGGCACGTCGATGCCGTCGACGACGAAGACATCCCAATCACCAGGCTGGGATTGTTCGACAAGCGACAGCGCGGTACCGGTGCCTTCATACTCCTTGATGTTGACCTTGACGTTGAACTTCTTCTCGAAGGGTTCGAGCAACGCCGGGTCCTTGTGGTCACACCAAACGAGTGCGTTGAGCTGCTCCTCCGACCTGGCAGTCGACGCAAGGGCCGTGGACATGACGAGCGCCGCAAGCCAGCACGATGCACGCAAGTAAAATTTGTTCATCACCATTCCCCTTTGTAATGTCGCGCTGGCGAAATGCTTCCAGCCAAACCGTC
>NZ_RZSR01001344.1:0-1188 GCF_004023265.1 Mesorhizobium sp. M1A.F.Ca.IN.020.06.1.1 | reverse complement strand
CAATCAGGGGCCCTGGGGGCAGGGACCGAAAGGCCCAAGCGGCCCGCCCGGTTCGCCTCCCGATCTCGAGGACATTATTCGCCGTGGCCAGGACAGGCTGCGGCGCGCTCTACCGGGAGGCGGCGGCGCCAGCCCGGCCGTCCTCGGGCTGATCGCGCTCGCGCTTGTCGTGCTTTGGGCTTTCAAGGCCATCTATACCGTGCAACCTGACGAGGTCGCGGTCGAATTGCGCTTCGGCAAGCCGAAGGCCGAGCTCTCGCAGCCAGGCCTGCATTTCCACTGGTGGCCGATCGAAACGGTCGAAACGGCAAAGATTTCCGAGCAGCTCGTCAGCATCGGCGGCGGGGCGAGCAGCGGCTCCGGGCTGATGCTCTCCGGCGACCAGAACATCGTCAATGTGCAGTTCTCGGTCGCCTACCAGGTTTCCGATCCAAGGGCCTATCTTTTCGACGTCTCAGATCCCGACGGCATGCTGACGCAGGTGGCCGAAAGCGCCATGCGCGAGGTCGTCGGCCGGCGCCCCGCGCAGGATATTTTCCGCGACGATCGCCAGGGTATTGCCACATCGGTGCGTGAGATCGTCCAAAACACGCTCGACGGTTACAAGACGGGTCTGCAAGTCAACGCAATCTCCATCGAGGACGCCGCCCCGCCGCGCGAGGTCGCCGATGCTTTCGACGAGGTGCAGCGCGCCGAGCAGGACGAGGACAAGTTCGTCGAGCAGGCCAATCAATATTCCAACCAGAAGCTCGGCCAGGCGCGCGGCGAGGCGGCCCAGATCCGCGAAGATGCCGCCGCCTACAAGAACCGGGTCGTGCAGGAAGCCGAAGGTGAGGCGCAGCGCTTCATCTCCGTTTACAACGAATACGCCAAGGCGCCCGACGTGACGCGCAAGCGCCTTTACCTGGAAACAATGGAGAGGATCCTGAAGGACTCGAACAAGGTCGTCGTCGAGCAGGGCAACGGGCAGGGCGTGCTTCCTTATCTGCCGCTACCGGCACTGCAGCCCAAGGCGCCGCCCGCGCCTGCGCTGGGAGGTAACCAGTGATGGCCAACCGTCTTCCCATCATCGCGGTCATCGCGGCCGTCCTTCTGTTTCTGCTCTATTCGTCGGTGTTCGTCGTCAAGGCGGGCGAGCAGGCAATCGTGCTGAGGTTCGGCGAGATCATCGACGTCAAGACCGAGCCG
>NZ_RZSR01001343.1:0-1192 GCF_004023265.1 Mesorhizobium sp. M1A.F.Ca.IN.020.06.1.1 | reverse complement strand
GCACGGTCGATGGCGTGCGCGCAGGAATAGGCGATAGCACGCGCGATCTGCGTCAGCGCCTGCATTGTGAGAAGATTGCGCTGCACGTCCGGGTGATGGGCGATCGGCGCCATGCCGGACCCTGAATAATCAGATGCCTTGCCCTGCCGGCGCTCATTGGCATAGGCGATCGCCTTCTGCGTGGCAGTTTCGGCCACTGCAACGCCCTGCATGCCCACCGCGAGACGAGCGTTGTTCATCATCGTGAACATGCAGGCCAACCCCTTGTTCTCCTCGCCGACCAGCCAGCCGATGGCGCCGGGCGTCATGCCCGCAAAACCGTCGCCATAGATCATGGTGCAGGTCGGCGAAGCGTGGATGCCGAACTTGTGCTCGAGGCTGGAACAGAAGACGTCGTTGCGGGCGCTGAGCGAGCCATCGTCATCGACCAGGAACTTCGGCACCAGGAAGAGCGAGATGCCGCGCGTGCCGGCGGGCGCGTCGGGCAGCCTAGCCAGCACCAGATGCACGATGTTGTCGGTGAAATCGTGCTCGCCATAGGTGATGAACATCTTCTGGCCGAAGATGCGGTAGGTGCCGTCGCCGGCAGGCTCGGCACGGGTGCGCAGAGCGCCGAGGTCCGAGCCCGCCTGCGGCTCGGTCAGGTTCATCGTGCCCATCCACTCGCCCGAGACGAGCTTGGCGAGGTATTTGGCCTTGAGCGCCTCGGAGGCGTGCTTGTCGAGCGCCTCGACCGCGCCCATGGTGAGTGTCGGGCCGATGCCGAAGGCCATGGCGCCGGAGTTCCACATTTCGAGCGCGGCGACGGCTAGCATGGTCGGCAAGCCCTGGCCGCCATATTCGGCCGGCCCGGACAGCGCGTTCCAGCCGCCTTCGATCCAGCGCCGGTAAAGCTCCTTCCAGCCGGGCGGTGTGGTGACGGAAGCGCCCTTCAACACCGCGCCATGCTCGTCGCCGATCTTGTAGAGCGGCGCAACCTCCTCGCTGGCGAAGCGCCCGGCCTCGGCCAGGATCGCGTCGACAAGGTCCTCGCCCAGATCGCCGAAGGTGCCGGCATCCAGCGCCGGCTTCAGGCCGGCCACCTGCTTCAGCGTGAAGGCGATGTCCTCGACCGGTGCGCGATACATTGTGCCTACTTCTCCTCCAGTGCGCCCAACCGTAGTCGCGTAGCCGAAGCGAGGCCATCCATACT
>NZ_RZSR01001342.1:0-1193 GCF_004023265.1 Mesorhizobium sp. M1A.F.Ca.IN.020.06.1.1 | reverse complement strand
CGGCAATGCCGCGCACCGCAGCAAAGGCCGACAGCACGCTCGCATCGCTCAGCGAATAGCGCACGTATTTGCCGTCGCGTTCGGCCGAGACGATGCCGGCGCGGCGCAGCGCCTGCAGATGCTGGGAGATGTTGGCGATCGGCTGGCCGAGCTTCGCAGCAAGCGCTTCGACGCTGCGCGAGCCTTGCGCCAAATGCTCGATCAGTTCCAGGCGCAGCGGATTGCCGAGCGCCTTGGCGACGATCGCGAACTGTTCGTACAGCGCCAGCTTCGGATTGCGGATTGACATCGACCTTTCTGCGACCCATCGTCATTCAATGTAATTATTGAATGATGGTTTCGACCTGCCGTCAAGCCAAGCGACCCGCAATTGCCCTTTGGAGAAAAGCGATGATTCTCAGGCAGTTCCTGCATACCGACCCGGTCGCCGCCTCCTATTTGTTCGGCTGCGGCGGCAAGGCGTCTGCTGCCGTCGTCGATCCGGTCGGCGAGATCGCGCCTTATGTCGAGGCGGCGCGCGCGACAGGCATGCGCATCCTCTATGTCGTCGACACGCATATCCACGCCGACCATATCTCGGCAGGCCGTGCGCTCGCCGAAGCGACGGGCGCCGAATACGTGCTGTTCGAAGGCGCCGAGGCGGGCTTCCCGTTCCGCCACGTGAAGGACGGCGAGGTGCTGGAGCTCGGCAATGTGACGGCGACCGTGATGCACACGCCCGGCCACACGCCGGAGCATCTGAGCCTTTTAGTCACCGACCGAACGCGGTCGACCGAGCCCTGGTTCGTGCTCACCGGTCACACGCTGATGGTTGGCGATCTCGGTCGCACCGAGCTTGCTTCGAGCGCCGAGGACGGAGCCCGCGCGCTCTATGCCAGCGTGCGCCGGCTGAAGGAATTGCCCGATCACATCGAGGTGCTGCCGGGCGCCTATTCCGGCTCGGTGTGCGGCCGCTCGCTCAGCGGCAAGCCGACATCGACCATCGGCTTTGAGCGGCGCTTCAACAAGGCCTTCCGCATCGAGGACGTCGACCAGTTCATCGCCGCCATGACCGCCGACATCCCTCCCCCGCCGCCGGACGCGGCCCGGACCCGCGCCGCCAACGCCGGATCGCGATCGTGAGCGCAACGGCGCCTGCCGTCGCGCTCGGCCTCAAGGCCAACTGGAAACAGTTCGCGCTGCTGGTGCTGATC
>NZ_RZSR01000134.1:0-8985 GCF_004023265.1 Mesorhizobium sp. M1A.F.Ca.IN.020.06.1.1 | reverse complement strand
GCCAAGCTTCGGGCTTGGTCCGCGCAGCCCTACTTGGTGGGGTACGCTCGGTTTCATGGCGTTGGAAGGAATGGGCTTTGCGCTGGCGGCCGGCGCTTATCTGTATCTGGCGACCTTGTGGCCCAACTGGCGTCTGAGCGCCCCGGAGCCCAACCATTGGCCGGGAACGATCGTGACGCTGCTTCTCATCGTCAGCCTGGTGCCGAACCACCTCCTCAACCGCTACGCCAAGCAATGCGCCATCGGGCCGGTGCGGATCGGCATGGTGGTGATGTCGCTGCTCGGCAGCGCGCCGCTCATCGTGCGCTGGTTCGAGTTTCCGGCCCTGAACATCTATTGGGACACCAACGCTTATGGCTCGATGCTCTGGGTGCTGCTCGGCCTGCACACCATCCATCTGATCACCGATGTCGGCGACACGATCGTTCTGACAGTGCTGATGTTCACGCGCCACGCCTATAGCGGCCGGCGTTTCGGCGACGTCGGCGACAACGTCTTCTACTGGGATTTCGTGGTCTTGACCTGGATCCCGATCTATCTGCTCATCTACTGGGCCCCGAGGCTAGGCTGATGCGCGCGCTGCGTTTGGGAACGTCCTGGGGTGGTCTTGTGTCGGGGCCTCTGGCCTGGGCCATCTCTACGCAGCTGAATTACGCGCTGGTGCCCTGGCAATGTAATCGCCAGGTCCCGGTGGTGCTTCCCGTCGCACTGGTGCTCATGGTGTTTTCGCTCCTCGGCGGCGTCCTGTCGTGGCAGGCGAAGCGGCAAGGCGGCGCCGCCTTCAAACCGGAGCGTACACGCAGCACCGAGCGATTCATCGCCGATCTCGGCATGCTTTCGGCTTTGCTGTTTGCCCTCGTCATCGTCATGCAGGCCAGCGCCGCGCTCATCCTCGACGAGTGCCTGCGATGAGCTTCGAGGCGTTCTTCTCGACCTCGATCTGCTACGGCGCCGGCGCGCCCGAGGCCGGGTGGACGCTTGCCCTTCCCATCACGCTTCCGCTGGCCGCGCTCGCGCTGGTCTATGCGACCGGCGCCAACCGGCTGTGGCGCCGCAGCAGCCGAGGCCGACCAGAGCGGATACGACAAACCTTGCTGTTCGCCGCAGGGTGGTGCGTGCTGACGGGAGCGCTGGTCAGCCCGATCCATGCGCTCGGCGAGCGGGTCTTTGCCGCTCACATGATCGAGCACGAGCTGCTGATGGCGCTGGCGGCTCCGCTGCTGGTTGCAGCCCGCCCCGGCGCGGCCCTGGTATGGGCATTACCGGTCGCGTTTCGGCAGAGAACGGGAAGGCTCACGCATGGCAAGATGCTGCAGGCGGTCTGGGCCTTCGCCAGCCGCCCTCTCAACGCAACAATCATCCACGCGATCGCCATCTGGATCTGGCACATCCCGTTCCTGTTCGAGGCAGCCCTGCAGCGGGGCGTGCTGCACTATACCCAGCATGCGAGCTTCCTCGGCACTGCCTTACTGTTCTGGTGGGCGCTTCTGCCCCGTTCCGGTCGGCAGCAGGCCTATGGCAGCGCTGTCATGCATCTCTTCTTCACCTCGATGCACACCGGCCTGCTCGGTGTGCTGCTGCTGCTGTCGCCCAAACTCTGGTATCCGGAAAATGCCGGTGGCGCAGCGCTGTGGGGTTTAAGCCCGATCGAGGACCAGCAGCTTGCGGGTCTGGTGATGTGGGTTCCGGCTGGCCTGATCTATGGCGGAGCCGCTTTGCTGCTCGCCGGCCTCTGGATAAGCAAGAGCGGAACCAGGGAGGCGACGCATGCGCTCCGATCTGGCTAGACTGATCGCCGGCGCCCTCGCCGCCATGATCGTAGTTGCCGTAGCCGTCGCCGCCGTGGCCTTATGGGCCGACCGGCGTGATCGTGTCCGGCACGAGTCGGATGCGGCAACCGGCGGCGTGGGCGCGCGCGCCATTCCGATCATGACCGCGAACGGCTGCTCCGGCTGCCATACGATCCCTGGCGTGCCGGGCGCGCAAGGTCAGGTCGGCCCGCGCCTCGACGCCAGCCTCGCCGGCCGGGTCATTATCGGCGGCGTGCTGGCGAACAATCCGGAGAACCTGATCCGCTGGATACGCGGCGCCAGAGAGATTAATCCGCACACCGCCATGCCATCGACGAGGATCACCGAGCAGCAGGCGCGTGATATCGCGGCCTATCTCTATGCTTTGAAATGATTGAACCCCGCCACGCCGGAACCCGGGCTGTCACGCAACCTTCGACAGGACGCTGATATCGCATCTGGCGAGGCCATATCGCCAGCGATGGTTCGTCGCCGCGACACGGCTCTGATAAAAAAGCGTGAGCTGTTCGCCCTCGATCATGACGGTCGAGTGACCGTTTTCTCCTGGCCCGCCTGGATCAAGAACCGGACCGATCGAAACGTACGGTCCGGTAACCTCGGCGGCGATGGCGAAAAACACGCGTTGTCGGCTTCCTCGCGCTCCCCGCGGAAGGAAGCACGTGGCGTTGAGAAGCACGCGGCCATCGGGGAGCTCGACCAGTTGGGCGCCTTCGATCCCCCACTCGTAGTCGGGATCATCGCGCGTATTGTGGTGTGGGATCTCACTATGGTCGAGGATCCTGCCCAGCCGCTTCCAAGGTCCGAACCACGAGTCCGACTGGCTGCGCGCCAGGTAGACATCGGGTTGCGGCACACGACTGAATTTCGGCATGCCGGAATAGACGATGTAGCGCTTGCCGCCGATGATCGCCGGATGCGGATCATAGATCCCATCTTCGTCCGTGCCAGGGATCGACAGGATTGCCGGGTTGAGCACCACCCAGTTGAAGCCATCATTCGACACCGCGTGCTCACAGCGGCCGCCGGACTTCATGAACTCGGTCTGGATGAACATGTGGAAGACGCCGAGCTCGTAGACAACACCGGGCGCGGCAACGCCCGATCCTGTGACAGGAAGCTCGATGGGCTCGTGCTCCGTCCAGGGACCATGCAGCTCCGGCGCGGTTGCGTGAAGTATCTTCCAGCTCTCGGTTGTTACCGTGCCGCTCGAGCCGAAGACGTGCCAAAGCCTGCCGTCAAAGACGGGGCATGGATCCTTGAGATCGTCCACCGCCTGCGGATGGAAGAGCGGGAACACATTCGTCTCGAACTCGATCTTCATCACCTGCCCCAGCAATTGCCGGCCGTTTGAGGCTCGTTTGGCTCCGGTCCAGGCGAATCGTTGGAGCCGTCGAACAGCTTAGCTGCCCATGCTACCGAAATACGGCCACCGAGTGACCGTCCCCAAGAACCTGCGTGCGAATCTTGGCTCCACCTCCCAAAGGGGCAGCAGCACCGCGGCATGATCCTTCGCCGCTTTAACGGTTCGCGGCTGGAACAAGTTATTCGAAGGAAAGTTAGACGGAAAGGTGGATCTCGCCTCCGCTGCCTGCGATTAACAAATGTTAATCGCAATATACACCGTTCTGCCACTAGGGAAAATTTGTATGGACGCGGCAATAAGAATACCAACTCGCAGAAGAACCACGAGGACGCAAGACTTACTGATATGCTTCTCTCATTTACGATGGAATTTTGTCTATCAGCGTCCACAGCATATTCTTACCTTGGCCGCGAAGGAACATGAGATTATCTATTTCGAGGAACCTGTTTTCGAGGAGCGCTCGCATCCTTCGATGCGTTTCTCAGAGGTGGCGCCAGCAATTCGGGTCGCGACTCCTCTGCTTCCAATTGGCACAAGCCCGGCCAGAGCTGATGCCGTGCAGCGCAAATATCTCGACCGGATCATCGCTTCGACGCCGCACACTAACCTGACCGCCTGGTACTACACGCCCATGGCCCTACGCTTCAGCGCGCACATCAATTGCGATGTCTGCGTCTATGACTGCATGGACGAACTTTCGGCGTTCAAGAATGCGCCAACCGAGCTGGCCATGATGGAGCGAGCCCTCTTCGGGCGCGCCGACGTGGTCTTCACCGGCGGCTTGAGCCTCTTTGAAGCGAAGCGCTGCCAGCACCGTGCCATCTATCCGTTTCCGAGCAGCATCGACGTCAGCCACTTCCACAAGGCAAGGACACCCGGCAAGGACCCGGCCGATCAATTCGGCATTCCTCATCCACGGGTGGGCTTCTTCGGCGTCATCGACGAGCGCCTCGACATCGATCTCGTGGCCCAGGCCTCCAAGGCCATGCCGGACGTGCATTTCGTCATGCTCGGTCCGGTGGTCAAGATCGACCCGAGCAGCCTGCCGACAGCGGGCAATCTGCATTGGCTCGGCGGGAAAGCCTACGCCGATCTTCCAGATTATCTGCGCCACTGGGACGCCGGCTGGATGCCGTTCGCGCTCAACGAGGCCACACGCTTCATCAGCCCGACAAAAACGCCGGAGTTCCTCGCCGCTGGCCTGCCGGTGGTTTCAACAGCAATTGTCGATGTTGTGCGAACCTACGGCGCAGCCGGGCTCGTCGACATAGTGGACGCCGAGGACGTCGACATCAAGCTGCGATCCGTCCTTACCCAATCGCGCGAGGCGCGGCTTCAGCAGGTCGATGCCTATCTCCGGGACATGTCCTGGAAGCGCACATGGAATGGCATGGCCGCTCATATCAGGAACGCCAGTGCTCGGAAAAAGGTCGTCCCGTTCCGCAGGAGCGCCTGACCATGTTCGACTGGCTGATCGTCGGCGCCGGCTTCGCCGGCAGCGTTCTCGCCGAACGGATTGCCTCGCAGCGGGGAGAAAGCGTTCTCCTCATCGATCGCCGCAATCACATCGGGGGTAACGCCTATGACTGCTACGACGAAGCAGGCATCCTCATCCACCGCTACGGGCCGCACATATTCCATACAAATGCGCGGTCCATCGTGGATTATCTGTCACACTTCACGACATGGCGGCCGTATGAACATCGTGTGCTGGCGGCGGTCGACGGAATGCTTCTCCCGATCCCCATCAATCTCGATACGATCAACCGCCTCTATGGTCTCGATTTGGATCCGGTGGAACTGGAAGACTTCTTCGCGTCTCGCCGCGAGACCATCGAGGAAGTCCACACGGCCGAGGACGTCGTGGTCAGCACTGTCGGGCGGGAACTCTATGAGAAATTCTTCCGCGGCTACACCAGGAAGCAATGGGGCGTAGACCCCTCCCAGCTTAGCAAATCGGTAACCGCCCGGGTTCCGACCAGGACCAACCGCGACGACCGCTACTTCGGCGACAGTTTCCAGCACATGCCCGCGAACGGGTACACGCGCATGTTCGAGCGCATGCTCAACCATCCCAATATCAAGATCATGCTGCAGACGGATTATCGTGAGGTCCGGGACCGGATTCCGTTCCGCAAGCTGATCTACACCGGCCCTGTCGACGAATTCTTCGACTGGAGACTTGGCCGCCTGCCGTATCGCTCACTGCGTTTCGAGCACGTGACCGTCGACTGTGAACAGTTCCAGCCGGTCGCTGTGGTCAACTATCCGCAAACGGAGGACTTCACCCGGATCACCGAGTATAAGCATTTGACCGGTCAGAAGAACGCCCGGACAAGCCTCACCTATGAATACCCGACCGACATTGGCGATCCGTATTACCCGGTGCCCCGGCCGGAAAACGAAGCGCTCTACAAGCAATATGAAGCCTTGTCCGCCAGTCGCCCGGATGTCTGGTTTGTCGGACGCCTTGCGACGTACCGCTATTACAACATGGACCAGGTCGTGGGTCAGGCTCTGGCTACTTTCGCCCGCATTCAGAAAACGGTCCCAATTGGAGGCGCCTTGCAGCCGGCAATGGCTGTGCCGGGCTAAAGCCGCTTGCTACTCCGGCATGCAAGGCTGCGTGGATCGAGAATGCTGGCCAAACAGCCTCTGCTGCCTCGCCAGTTCATCGGCCATCGGCTGACGGGTGCGACGCGATCCATCCGCATGGATGACGGAGAAAAGGCCAACTTCGGCGTGGCGTGAATTGTCCCATCCCGGGTAAGCCGTGATCGGATAAAGGCAAATACCCCCGACGGGCGCGCCTTGGTTCATAGCCTCCCGCACCTCGTCGCATACATAGTGAAGCCATGCCGGGCCCCCCGATCCCTCCGCACCTGTCTCTGCAATGTACATCGGCTGTCGGTAGCGCTGGGCGACTTCGACGAGCATTTCCGACAGAGCCCGGTATTCGTGATGCCCCATCGGGATTGTTGGCCCGTGCAAGTACCACTGATTGTGCGGGTAGAAATTCAGACCGATGACATCGATGAGATCTTCGCTGCCGCCAAGCTGCGGCTCGACGCGCCCCATCAGCATGTCGTACGCTTCGAACTGTCCTTGACGGACTTTTTCAGCCGCCCGCATTTCAGCGCGGCTTCGATCGCGCGGCGCGATGTGAATAAGCGGCTCGGCCCAGATGAACCGGCATTCTGGATCCGCTTGGCGCATGGCTCGTATGCCTTGCACGGCAGCCTTGACGAGGTGGCGTTTGAACCAACCCCTTCGCCTTGGGCCGGCCGGTGGAAAATAGCCCACTTCGACTGCCCAGGCGAAGAACGATATCTCGTTGATCGGGCAGACGAGCGCAGGCTTCCCGCTGACGGCCCGATGCAACCGGACAGCTTCCGCTGCGAAATCGGCATAGCGCTCGATCAGCTCCTTCCCGCCCTGGTCAAGATAATCGGGGGTTCCGTAGTGAAAGACATCCCAGATGACCTGAACGCCGGCGAGATTTGCCGCTTCGATCATCGGCGCCCAACTCGACCAATCGTACACGCCCGGCGCCTTCTCGATCAGGTGCCAGCGTAGCCCGTCACGAACAGTTCTGAGCCCAAGGTTCGCGCAGCCGCGATAGTCGCGTTCTGCGTGAGAATCATGGCCAGTCGCCCGCACGAGATCGAGACGCACGCCATCCTTTCGCCGGTGCGAGGAGCATTCGAAACCGCCCATGAAAAAACTGTCGAATGTGACCGCGCTGGCAGCCGGATTCACGTTTGGGCTAACGGCTTGCGGCACATTCCTACTCCTTGCATTGGCCGGCACGGTCGACCAACGGCCGAAACCCTCTTTGGGTTGGGCAAATTCTTCGTTCTTGCCGCGTGCTGAACGGCGTTCAGCCCAGCGTGATCTCCTGATCGTTCACAACCTCGGCCAGCCGACTGAGGAAACTCACGAGACCGACTTCCGGATCGTCGTTGTCGCCTGTGAGCACGGAGATACCCCAACGCCCCAGCACGGCTTCTTCGACGGGGTCTCGGCTCGCCATGAAAATGTATGACGGCGGCCGATCCGCCTCGTAGCCCGAACGGTTCCATGTCTGCCAAAGCCGATGCAACAGCAGCCGGATGTTCAGGTCCGAGAGACTATAGCCGACGAACAGAACCGTGCTGCCCAGCGCATCGGAACGAAACCGCACATCGAGCGGCGAATCGAAGGATAACCGATCGAGATAGTCGGTTTCCGTAAGGACCAGCGAGGAATCGTCATCGAAGTCGCCGTGGAATTTCACGATGCAAGCGACGTCCCGGCGAGCCTTCGAGACATCCCTAGCATTTGCCACCTTCACATATGCGCGGCCGTGTATCTCAAAGGCGACTTCGAGGTTCCGGTCATAGTTGGTGGTGTAGATCACCGGAAAATCCAGCGCGACGATCAGACGATGCAGTTCGGACTCCCGAATCTTCTCCCTCGTCACGGTCCAGTGCCTGTCCATCCAACTACGCAACGGCCCGATGCTGCCATGCTTGATCCGGTAATACTCGGCCAGGGTTTGGAAGCGATCACGCGGTCTCGCGCCATCCAGGCCGAGTTCGCTCGCCATGCGCTCAATCAGCTTCTCCCAGGAAGGCAGCCCCACGCTCATCGAAACACCAGCTCCGACAAAGAGCACCGCATTGCGCTCTCGGATCGCTTTCGCGAGTGGAATAATCGGGTCCTCGTTCATTGCCGAAGCTGAGCGGGCTGCCGCGGGCGGCGCATGACGCATAACTTCCGAACCCGAAGGTGGATGAAGTGTTCCCCGCTCAGCCGCGAAAATGTAGAAGACCGCCGATACTCCCGGTCGGTCTCGGCAAGGTCTCGGAGCTGCCATCGAGCAAGGCAAAGCAGAGACGGACGGGCTGGCTTCGGTCCCTCTCAGCATCGGCGGATCGCGAGCGCGACATCGGTCGCGAACGGTGGCACCTCCAGCTTCAACCTACCGTCCGCTTGCGCCCGCCATTCCGCCGCTTGCGTGCCGGCCGCAGTATCCCAGCCGACTATGCGGTAGCTACCCGGAGCCAGCCCAGGCAGGTCGATCATGACGGGCTCGGTTTGCACGTCGGCCTGCAGCATGCCGTTGGGCCCGATCGTTTCGCGGTGCACCAGCCAGGCCACCGCCTGGGCATCGTCGCCGCAGGCTACCGCCGCGACATCGGGGCGGGAAACCCGCACCCGGCCGCAGAGATGGACACGTCGGAACCGACTCCAGTCGATCAGCGGCAGGAAACCCGCCAGCGAGCGCTGCGCCCGCCGCATGCCGGGTGTGAGCACATGCGGCGTACGGTTCGGCCAGCGCATGCCGCCACCGGCACCGCCGGCAGCCAGGTGCGCCCATTGCATATGGCGGAAATATTCGTCGTCGAACGGCTCCGGCAGCGTGATCTTCTTGTCCTTGAAGGTATGGATCGGGCCATGTTCGCTGTCGAGGAACGGCCGGCCATCGCGAGTTTCGGCCAGGGCCTCGCCGACGATCCGCCCCAGGCCGAGCGCCGGGGCCACTGTGTCGCGGGGATGATCGATCGTGCCCTCCTCGTAGATGTGGAGGGAGGCGAAGTCGAGATCCGGATGCCGGAAGATGGGTTCGCGGAGCGGCATGTGCGCCCGCCAGCGAAGCTCCGGTCCGAAGAGCGAAACCGTTTGCGGGTGGGAGCGGCCGTAGAGCGAAATCTCCAGCCGGCGAACGAAAGCACCGAGATCGTGGATGAAGTCGCCGAAATCGTCGGCGCTGCCTTCGGCCTGCTCGGGATGGATCTCGTTCCAGAGGTCCCAAGCGAAGAGCGCGCC
>NZ_RZSR01001341.1:0-1197 GCF_004023265.1 Mesorhizobium sp. M1A.F.Ca.IN.020.06.1.1 | reverse complement strand
GGCCATTGGCGAGTATGGCGCGAAATCGCTCCTCGACGTCGACTGCCGGTGTGACCGCGATTTCGCTTTCCAATTCGCCGGCGAGGCGGATGTCGGCCTGCGGAAACGGGCCGCTGCCCGGCAGCTTGTCGATCATGGCCGCAAGCAGCCGCACCAGCTCGGCCCTGGCCGCCGCGATCGCCACCCCGGTTTCGGCCATCTGCATCTCGATCGCGTCGAACCAGCCGGTGTCGCGCGAGCCTTCCGTAAGCAAACGGTTACGGCCACGCATCGCCTTCTCGTAATCGAGCGCGCGCTGCCCGTGGCCGGGGTCGATCGCCAGCACCAGTCGGTCGAGGAAGCGGCGGCGGTCGGCGGCCGGCCCTGGAAACAGCCCGTCCATCGCCGGCGTCAGCCAGACGACCCGCAGCCATTCGAGCATATCCTCGGCCGATTTTGCCGGCGCGCCGTTGATGCGCACGCGCCTGCCGCCTTCCGCGGCACCATCGCCGCCGGCAATGCCGGTGCCGATTTCGACCTGACCTTCCGGTCCTTCGATGCGCGCATGCAAGGCAAAGCCGCCATCGCCGCCCTCGCGGGCGACGTCGGCGTAAGGCGCGCGGCGCAGCCCGCGCCCCGGCGTCAGCAGCGAAACGGCTTCGAGCAGATTGGTCTTGCCGGCGCCATTGTCGCCGGACAGCACGACAGCGCCGGGGCCGAGATCAAGCGAAAGTCCCGCATAGTTGCGAAAATTTGTAAGTGTAAGCTTACTTATATAGCTCTGCTGCCGAAGCTGTTTGGCGTCCGAGGTCACGGCGACATGTGAGGCCTGCTAGAGCAATTCCAGGAAAAGTGCATAGCGGTTTTCCGTCCGGAATTGCGTCAACAAAAGAGACAAAGCCTAGACCCGCATCGGCATCAGCACGTAGAGCGCGGTCTCGTCGGCCATGTCGTGGATCAGCGTCGGAGACCCGGCATCCGCCAGCATGAACTTGGCTTCCGAACCGGTGAGCTGGGCGGCGACGTCGAGCAGATATTTGGCGTTGAAGCCGATCTCGATCGGGTCGGACGAGTAGTCGGCCGCCAGCTCCTCGGTTGCGCTGCCGGAATCCGGATTGTTGACGGCGAGCGTGAGCTGGCCGTCATTGATCGACAGTTTCACGGCTCGGCCGCGCTCGGACGAAATGGTCGAGACGCGGTCGACGGCGGCGGCAAAGC
>NZ_RZSR01001340.1:0-1197 GCF_004023265.1 Mesorhizobium sp. M1A.F.Ca.IN.020.06.1.1 | reverse complement strand
GAATTGAGCTGGTCCACCATGGTGTTGACGGTGTTCTTCAGTTCGAGGATTTCGCCCTTCACATCGACGGTGATCTTTTTCGAAAGATCGCCCCTGGCAACGGCCGTGGTCACATCGGCGATATTGCGCACCTGCCCGGTCAAATTGGCGGCCATCAGGTTGACGTTGTCCGTCAGGTCCTTCCACGTGCCGCCGACTCCACGGACTTCAGCTTGGCCGCCCAGCTTTCCCTCGGTGCCGACCTCGCGTGCCACGCGGGTGACTTCCGAGGCGAAGGAGTTCAGCTGGTCCACCATCGTGTTGATGGTGTTCTTCAGCTCCAGGATCTCGCCCTTTACATCGACGGTGATCTTCTTCGAGAGGTCACCCAGTGCCACCGCGGTAGTCACTTCGGCGATGTTGCGCACCTGACCGGTAAGATTCGCCGCCATGGAATTGACGTTGTCGGTCAGGTCCTTCCAGGTGCCGGCGACACCGCGCACCTGTGCTTGGCCGCCGAGCTTGCCTTCCGTGCCGACCTCGCGCGCCACGCGCGTCACCTCGCCGGCAAATGAGTTGAGCTGATCGACCATGGTGTTGATGGTCGATTTCAGTTCCAGAATTTCGCCTTTCACGTCGACGGTAATCTTCTTGGAGAGGTCGCCCAAAGCCACCGCCGTCGTCACATCGGCGATGTTGCGCACCTGGCCGGTCAGGTTGGCGGCCATCAGGTTGACGCTGTCGGTTAGGTCCTTCCAAGTACCGCCAACGCCCTCGACACGGGCTTGGCCTCCGAGTTTGCCCTCGGTGCCGACCTCACGCGCGACGCGGGTCACCTCCGAGGCGAAGGAGTTGAGCTGGTCCACCATCGTGTTGATGGTGTTCTTCAGTTCGAGGATCTCGCCCTTCACGTCGACGGTGATCTTCTTCGACAAGTCGCCAGATGCGACAGCCGTGGTCACCTCCGCAATGTTGCGCACCTGGCTGGTCAGGTTGGTCGCCATCGCGTTGACATTGTCGGTCAGGTCCTTCCAAGTGCCGGCCGCCCCCCTGACGCGTGCCTGACCGCCCAGCTTGCCTTCGGTGCCGACCTCGCGCGCCACACGCGTCACCTCCGACGTGAAGGACGCGAGCTGCTCAACCATGGTGTTGACGATTTTACCGATGCGCAGGAATTCGCCACGAAGCGGCCTGCCGTCAATTTCCACCATCATGGAT
>NZ_RZSR01001339.1:0-1198 GCF_004023265.1 Mesorhizobium sp. M1A.F.Ca.IN.020.06.1.1 | reverse complement strand
GGCTGCGCGACGAGCCGCAGCAGGTCGACCTTCTGTTCCAGGACCTGCTCATCGGCGTGACCAGCTTCTTCCGGGACGATGCTGGCCAGCGGTGGGAATTCGCCGAGGAACAGCAAGGCGAACAGGATGGCGAACGGCACTTCGGCCGAGCCGAGCAGGCCGGATTCGGCGGCGGGGATAAGCCGCGAACCTTCGGTCCACAGGATCGAGGCCAGCGCGAAGGAGCAGCCGAAGGTGGCAAGCAGCACCATATCGCGGGTCGAAACGGCAACCGGGTCGGTGACGAACCAGCCGAGGACGAAGAGCAGGAAGGCCGACACCGCGCCGGCCCAGACGACGGGCGAGTCGCGAAAGGCGCGCACCATGATCATGTAGAGCGCGCTGCCGGTGGTCATCAAAAGCGCCAGCCCGTCGCCGAACAGGTGGCCGCTGCCAAAGCCGCCGCCCACCATGACGGCGACGCCGCATAGCGACACGGCCGCCGCCAGCATCGTCTGTAGCCGGAATTTTTCCCGCACCAGCAGCAAGGCAAGCAGTGCGGCTATGAAGGGTGAGGTGGCGTAGATCACCGCGACATTGGCGACATAGGTGTATTTGAACGCCGCGATGAAGGCGATGCTGGCGGCAGCCCCCTCGACCGCAAGCAGCCAGCCGCGCCAGCCGAGCCTGAGGCTCTCGCGCCCGCCCGAGCGGCGGCGGCGCCACAGCACGTAAAGAGCAATCAGGATCGAGCCGAAGAAGCCGCGCCAGCAGGTGATGGTCAGCGGATCGGCATGGATCGACTTGGTCAGCACGCCGGTGAGCGCGAAGGCGACGGCCGAGGCCGAGACTAGCACCACGCCCAGCATGCGCTCGGCTGTGGCGTCGGCGGTGCCCTTGGCAAGCTTTTCAGGCATGTCGACCGTATCCGTCATGGTACCAGACTATGCCGCTCGTGCTGACAGCCTTCTGTCATGAGTCCTCGACCCGTTTGCGGAAACGCTCGTTGCCGACGATCAGCAGGCCGGCGCCGATGATCAAAGCCGCGCCCATGAAAACTTCGGTTCTCGGCACGTCGCCCCAGATGGCGAAGCCCAGCGCAAACGCCCAGACCAGCGAGGTGTATTCGAATGGCGCCACGATCGACACCGGCGCTCGTTTCATGCCTTCGAACAGCATGTATTGCGCGACGCCGCCGAGCGCGCCGACGCTCATGAGA
>NZ_RZSR01001338.1:0-1199 GCF_004023265.1 Mesorhizobium sp. M1A.F.Ca.IN.020.06.1.1 | reverse complement strand
TTGATAGTATTGCGGGCTTTCGAGCGGGCTGGTTTCAGCGTCCGCCGTGCGGGCGCGCTTGCCGGCATTGGCCGATTTCAGGATGTTGATGCCCTCGGCGTAAGCGGCCATGACGCCGTATTCGATGCCGTTATGAACCATCTTGACGAAATGGCCGGCGCCGCTCGGCCCGCAATGCAGATAGCCGTAAGGCGCGGTTCCGGCGTCCTTCGGCGGATTGGAGCCCGGGTCGGAGCCCGGCGCCAGCGTGGCGAAGACCGAATCCAAGTGTTTCACGGCGTCGTCGGGGCCGCCGATCATCAGGCAGTAGCCGCGCTCCAGTCCCCAGACGCCGCCGCTGGTGCCGACATCGACGAAATTGATGCCCTTGGTCGCCAACTTCGCCGCCTGGTCGACGGCATCGTGATAATAGGAATTGCCGCCGTCGATGATGATATCGCCCGGCTCCATCAGCGCCGCAACCTGGTCGACGATCCTGCCGGTGATCGCCGCCGGCAGCATCAGCCAGGCACAGCGCGGCTTAGCGAGCTTGGCGACGAACTCCTCCAGCGAGGCGGCGCCGATGGCGCCGTCCTTGACCATGCCGGCGACGCTTGCCGAATTGATGTCGTAGACGACGCATTCGTGGCCGTCGCGCATCAGGCGCCGCACCATGTTGGCGCCCATCCTGCCCAGTCCCATCATTCCGATCTGCATGGTGTTATCCTAATAGCTTGAGGAAAGAACCTTACCGGCTATCCGAAGGATCGATGCCGACGGTGAAGTCGACATTCTCCCAACGGCTCGCTTCCGGCCAGAAAAATGTGAAGACGACCGTCGATCCCGGCTGCAGGCCGGCGACATCCAGGTCAACCAGGTGGACGCCGAAGGCGTTCTCCACCGTGTTGTCGTCGCGCACCGTCAGCCATTTGTCGCTACTCCAGTGAACCACGCCGCGCGCCGCAAGTTCCACGCGCAGGAGCTTGCCGGCGGGAAGCGAGCGGATCTTGTTGTTGAAGCGCCATGTCCTGAACGGCGACACGGTTTTGCGCTTGATGTAGCGCTCGACGCCCTGCGGCGGCATGTCGAAGACCTTGCCGTCGCGCAGCGAGCGCAGCAGCTTGATGTGCTCGGCACGCGCCCAGACCAGCGGCATGGCGCTGCCCGATGGCGCGCCGAGCCGCAATTCGCGCTCCGGCAGGTCGGGTCTGTCCCAAACC
>NZ_RZSR01001337.1:0-1199 GCF_004023265.1 Mesorhizobium sp. M1A.F.Ca.IN.020.06.1.1 | reverse complement strand
GGTCTTGGCCAATTGCCTGGTGAGCTCTTCGATATCGGCCTTCAACTGCCGGATGTCGGCTTCGAGGTCGGCGCTGGGGGGAGTGTCTGTTGCGGATCTGCCTGCGGCGGTCGCCATTGCGTAACTCCTTATGTTTGCTTCCATTTCAACGCTTGGCCGAGACCGGGGTTCCGTTCTGCCGGTCCGGCTCGTCGTCAGATCAGCGGTCTGCGCTCCTCACCCAAACCTTGCCAGCCGGCCAACTCCGTCAGCCCCTCATGGCTGAGAACCTCGCAACCACCGTCACGCCAAATGATCAGCTTACGGTCCATCAGCTTGCGGATCGTCTTGTTGGTATGCACCAGCGAAAGGCCGAGCGTATCGGCGATATGCTGCTGCGTGATCGGGATCTGCACCGGCCGCTTGCCGTTCAGGCCCGCCCCCCGGGCACGGCTGGAGATGAAGGCGACAAGATAGGCGGTGCGCTCAAGCGCGGAACGGCGACCGATGCTCAGCAGGTTTTCATCGAGCATGCGCTCCTCGCGCGACGCCATCCAGGTGATGTCATAGGCCAGGCCCGGGTAGTTGCGGTAAAGCTCGTGCAATTGGTCGCGCTCGAAGACGCACAGCAGCATCGGCGACAAGGCCTCGACGGAATGCTGCATCTCGCCCATCAGGCTGCCTTGCAGGCCGATGAGATCGCCGGGCATGGAATAATTGAGGATTTGCCGCCGCCCGTCGGGCAACAGCTTGTAGCGGAATGCCCAGCCTGAAAGTATGGTGTAGAGATGCGCGCTGTGGCTGCCTTCGACCAGCACGGTCGCCCCCTTGTCGACCGCAAGCTCTCCTTTCTTGAAGCCGCTGACGAACAACAGCTCCTGGCTCTCGAATTCGCGAAAGACTGGCAACGGCCGCAACGGGCATTTGCCGCAAGGATATTGGCGGGTGGCAAGGGAATATGCGCTCTGGCCGGACATTTCGACCCCTCTTCGAAACCCCTGCCCCGATCGGGCGAATACAAACGCTTCACGCCGACCGAGGTTCCGCCGCTCACGCAATGCATCGCCGGTCATGTCTTTTTTAAATGACAGAGCGCCGAATACCGCGCATGACTGCAGCCTTATAGGAGTCGCCGCCACGTGCCCCCATTGCTAGACGGATTGCGTATCCTGGTCTTGGAAGACGAATTCCTGATAGCGATGGATGTCGAGCAACTATGC
>NZ_RZSR01001336.1:0-1201 GCF_004023265.1 Mesorhizobium sp. M1A.F.Ca.IN.020.06.1.1 | reverse complement strand
GCCGATAGACCCAGATCGGCGCTTCGGCCCCCTCACCGCTCAATACGACGGCCGCCGATTGCAGCCAATAGATGCCGATCGGTTTCTTGTAGCGCGTCACATCCTGCAGGCGGATGTCGATGTAGTCGCCGGTCTCGACCATCTGCTTGGTCGACTGGACGAAGCGGGATTCGTCGCGGTCGATCGGCGGCAGGCTTGCCAGCCCGCTGACGGTCATCAGGATGCTGAACAGAAAGAGGAGGAGATAGTTCCTGTTCATCGCGGGAGCTTGTCCGATCTGATCTGCGGGATAGCCCCGTCGCGGCGCGTCGGGGCGTGCTGCCCTTGCGCGGGCGCCTCATTACGCCAGCAAAAGAGGCGAAGCAAGGATGCGGCGATAGCACGCAAAGCCCCAAGCCACTTTTGCTGATCGCCCATTTGCCCGTTGAAGCGCGATCCCACGCAAACCGGAAACCACTTTTGCTGATCACCTGTTTGCCTCTTGAAGCGCGATCCTACGCAAAACCGGAAACCACTTTTGCTGATCGCGCTTGGATGCTAAACGCGCCCCTTCACGTCAAGCTCGGCCAAATGCCGTGCGATCTCCGGGAAGATAAGATGTCCGCCTTCAAGTCCGATTTCCTGCGCATCATGAGCGAGCGCGGCTTCATCCACCAGATTTCGGATGAAACCGGCCTCGACCAGCTTTTCGCCAAGGAAACGGTGAGCGCTTATATCGGCTTCGATGCGACGGCGAAGAGCCTGCATGCCGGATCGCTGATCCAGATCATGATGCTTCACTGGCTGCAGCATACCGGCCACCGGCCGATCGCGCTGATGGGCGGCGGCACCTCGATGATCGGCGATCCTTCTTTCAAGGACGAGGCGCGCAAGCTGCTGACGCCTGGGGACATTGATAGCAATCTCGTCGGCATCCGCCGCAATTTCGCGCCTTATCTCAAATTCGGCAGCGGCGCGGGCGACGCGGTGATGGTCAACAATGCCGATTGGCTGATGGAGATCAACTACGTCAGTTTCCTGCGCGATGTCGGCCGGCATTTCTCCGTAAACCGCATGCTGGCCTTCGATTCCGTGAAGCTCAGGCTCGACCGCGAGCAGTCGCTGTCGTTCCTCGAATTCAACTACATGATCCTGCAGGCTTACGACTTCGTCGAGCTCTACAAGCGCGTCGGCTGCCGGCTGCAGATGGGCGGCTCCGACC
>NZ_RZSR01001335.1:0-1203 GCF_004023265.1 Mesorhizobium sp. M1A.F.Ca.IN.020.06.1.1 | reverse complement strand
ATGCCGTCCTGCCCGGCAGGCTGGCGGCCATGATCGCTAGGGCGGAGAAGGCGGGTGCCGAGATCGCGGTCGACAATGTCCAAGTCGTGCGCGAGGACGGCACGCCCGAAGACATGATGTTCCCGACCGGGTATCTCGAAGAACTCGGCGAAATCTCGCTGACCGACTATATCGCCGGCAACATCGTTTTCGAGTCCCGCTTCAACCTCGGATATCTGAAGCCGATCTTCCGGCGCCGTTTCCTGGACGACAATCAACTGCGCTACGACGAAAAGCTGCGCATCGGCGAAGACTACATTCTTCTGGCGAGCGCGCTGGCCAAAGGCGGCCGCTGCGTGGTCGAGCCGACCGTCGGCTACGTCTACCATATCCGCACCGGCTCGATCTCGCGCGTGCTCGAGTTGCATCATGTCGAGGCGATGGCCGAGGCCGATGCCGCGTTCGCGGCCGCGCATTTCATGGACGACGGCGCCAAGGCGGCTTTCGCCAGACGCGGCCGCAGCCTGCGCAAGGCGGCCTCGTTCCTGTCATTGGTGCACCACATCAAGGCGCGTGCGCCGCTGAAGGCGATACGCACGGCGCTCAGCGATCCGGCCGCGGTCCGGCATATGTCGATGCCGATCGCGGCTCGGCTGAGAAGGGTTGCGGCACAGTTTGCCGTGGGCACGGGGAGGTGAAGTATGCAGGCGCATGGAATGCGGTTTCATAGCCAGCGATAGGTAAAAAAGCGATATCCTCAGAAGGAATAAGCGATGCAGAAAGTCAGGAAGGCAGTCATACCGGTGGCGGGGCTCGGAACGCGGTTCCTGCCGGCGACCAAGTCGATGCCGAAGGAAATGCTGCCCGTCGTCGACAAGCCTGTCGTGCAATATGCCGTGGACGAGGCCTTCGAGGCCGGCATCGAGCACATCGTCTTCGTCACCGGGCGCAACAAGGCGGTCATCGAAGACTATTTCGACCTGCACCCTGAACTGATCGGGACCCTCGAGCAGACTGGCAAGAAGGCGCAGCTCCAATCGCTGGAAAGCTTGCTGCCGGTGGCCGGCGCCACCTCCTTCATCCGCCAGCAGTCGCCGCACGGTCTCGGCCATGCCGTATGGTGCGCACGCGACGTGATCGGCAACGAGCCCTTCGCGCTGCTGCTCCCCGACATGGTGTCCTTCGGCGCGCCGGGCTGCCTGGCGGAAACCGTCGACCTCTATC
>NZ_RZSR01001334.1:0-1204 GCF_004023265.1 Mesorhizobium sp. M1A.F.Ca.IN.020.06.1.1 | reverse complement strand
GGTCGGCCCTGATCTTGGCCAGCGAGCCCTGCTCGCCGATGAATTTGACCAGTCCGACCGGATTGGGGAATTCGCGCTTGCGGAAGTGGATGACGACGCCCTTGGGGCCGGCATCGAGCTTCTCGACATTGGCCTTGCGGCAAAGCGCCTTGATGAAGACGATCTTCAACAGATGCGTCACTTCTTCCGGCAGCGGCCCGAAGCGGTCGATCAGCTCGGCGCCGAAGCCGTCGATCTCCTCGGTGGTCTCCAAGTCGCCAAGGCGGCGGTAGAGCGCCATCCTGAGCTGCAGGTCCGGCACATAGCTCTCCGGGATCATCACCGCGGTGCCCACCGCGATCTGCGGCGACCAGCCGCCATCCAGCACTTCGCCGGAATCCTTCACTTCGGCCACCGCTTCCTCCAGCATCTGCTGGTAGAGCTCGAAACCGACCTCCTTGATGTGGCCGGATTGTTCCTCGCCGAGGAGATTGCCTGCGCCGCGGATATCGAGGTCGTGGCTGGCAAGTTGGAAACCAGCGCCGAGCGTATCGAGCGACTGCAGCACCTTGAGCCTGCGCTCGGCCGTATCGGTGAGCTTGCGGTTGGCCGGCAGCGTGAACAGCGCATAGGCTCGCACCTTCGAGCGGCCGACGCGGCCGCGCAACTGATAGAGTTGGGCCAGACCGAACATATCGGCTCGGTGGATGATGAGCGTGTTGGCGGTCGGAATGTCGAGGCCGGATTCGACGATGGTCGTCGACAGAAGCACGTCGTACTGGCCGTCATAGAAGGCATTCATGATGTCGTCGAGTTCACCGGCCGGCATCTGGCCGTGGGCGACCGCTACTTTCAGTTCCGGCACGGATTCTCTCAGGAAATCATGGATTTCGGCAAGATCGCTGATACGCGGCACGACATAGAAGGAATGGCCGCCGCGGTAGCGCTCGCGCAGCAGCGTCTCGCGGATGACCAGCGGATCGAAGGGCGAGATGAAAGTGCGCACCGCCATGCGGTCGACCGGAGGGGTGGCGATCAGCGACAGCTCGCGAACACCGGTCAGCGCCAACTGCAGCGTGCGCGGAATCGGCGTCGCCGAAAGTGTCAGCACATGCACGTCGTTCTTGAGCTCCTTCAGCCGCTCCTTGTGCTTGACGCCGAAATGCTGCTCCTCGTCGATGATCAGCAGGCCGAGATTTTTGAAGGAGATCGAGCTACCGAGCAG
>NZ_RZSR01001333.1:0-1205 GCF_004023265.1 Mesorhizobium sp. M1A.F.Ca.IN.020.06.1.1 | reverse complement strand
GTTCGCGGAACGGGATCGACATCGCCTCTTCGAAGGTGCACGGATTGTTGACGTGCCCGGACACGCAGAAGAGCTTGGTGCCGGCATTGTTCGGCCGGCCGAAGGACGAGAACCAGGCAGCACCCCGGCGCAGGATCGTCGGCGCCACGGCGATGGATTCGACGTTGTTGACCGTGGTCGGGCAGCCATAAAGGCCGACATTGGCCGGGAATGGCGGCTTCAGTCGCGGCTGGCCCTTCTTGCCCTCGAGGCTTTCGAGCAGCGCCGTCTCCTCGCCGCAAATATAGGCGCCGGCGCCGTGGTGCATATAGACGTCGAAGTCGTAGCCGGAGGTGTTGTTCTTGCCGATGAGCTTGGCCGCATAAGCCTCGTCGATGGCGCGCTGCAGCGCCTCGCGCTCGCGGATGAACTCGCCGCGCACATAGATGTAAGCAGCGACCGCGCCCATGGCGAAACCGGCGACCAGCGCGCCCTCGACCAGCGTATGCGGATCGTTGCGCAGAATGTCACGGTCCTTGCAGGTGCCAGGCTCGGATTCGTCGGCATTGATGACGAGATAGCTCGGCCGGCCATCGCTCTGCTTGGGCATGAACGACCATTTCAGGCCGGTCGGGAAGCCGGCGCCGCCACGGCCGCGCAGGCCGCTTGCCTTCATTTCGTTGATGATCCAGTCGCGTCCCTTGGCGATCAGGCCGGGTGTATCGTCCCACATGCCGCGCGCCTGCGCTCCGGCCAGCGACTTGTCGAAGAGGCCGTAGATGTTGGTGAAGATGCGGTCTTTGTCCTGAAGCATTGTTCGTCCCTCAGACCGGCTTCTTGCCGAAGACGCGGATGTACTCGGCGACGCCGCCCTTGGCGAGCGCCTTGGCCTGCTTCGCCCAGTCGTCGCGCTCGATACGGCCGCGGAAATTGAGATAGCCGTCGACCCATTCGCGCTCGGCCTTCCTCCACGCAGAGACCTGCGCGAAAGTATAAATGCCAAGCGAATGCAGGACGCCTTCGATCTTCGGACCGACACCGGAGATCAGCTTCAGATCGTCGACCGTTGCCGGACGCGCGATCCCGGCCGGGCGGTTCTTGTCCTCGAGCGAAGGCTTGGCCGTCTTGGTCGCAGGTTGCTTCGCTTCCGGCGACTTGAAGGCGGACGCCGGCTCGGCCTTGGCCTTCGGCCCGCTGCGCGGCTTCGAAACCGCCTCGACTTCCGG
>NZ_RZSR01001332.1:0-1209 GCF_004023265.1 Mesorhizobium sp. M1A.F.Ca.IN.020.06.1.1 | reverse complement strand
AGCTGCACAAGGCTGGGGGTTGAGCTCAGAGACGACGGTTGATCAGACTCTCATCCGCGGGTTGGATACCGCCTTCCGTGTCTTCGTCTCGGGGGCTGAGCCAGTAGGCGCCGGCATGCAGGAAGAGCCGGAACTGGTTGGCCGTCGCTCTTGTGCAGGAGGTGCGGTCGGCGGCGAGATGCGTCTTCCACGACTTGATGTGGTTCTCGGCAGCGCCGCGCCGGCAGTAGACATCCTCGTAGAGCGCCTTGGCCTTGCCACCGGCAAGGTTGGTGACGATGGAGCGGGTGTCGGCGCCTTGGGCGCCGACCTCGACCCGGGCGATGATGCGCTCGACACGGCTCCAGCTGCCGGCGCCGTCAAAGAATTCCTTGAACCTGCGGACCTTGTCCGTCTTCGCCGACGCTTCAAAACGCGCCAGCGTGCTGACTTCCAGATCCGCGACATGCTTGCGCAATGTGGTGGTGGACGCCACGCCGAGGATGAAGTCGACACCGTTGGCGCGGCACCAGTCGATGACCGGCGGACTGCAATAATGGCTGTCGGCCCGGATCAGGATCCGGGTGTTCGGCCAATTGCTCCGGATCGCCCGCACCAGGCGGCGCAGGTGGGGACAGATTTCTGCCCCACTCGGCCGCTTGGCCGGCAGCAGAACCGCACCGACGAAGCGGCCATCGCCATCGAACACCACGATCGGCTGGAAGCCGTACTCGTCGTGATGGGCATTGAACAGGCGAAGCTGCTGGCCGCCATGCGCGGCATCAAACGTGTCGTCGATGTCCAGCACGATCCGCTTCGGCACCTGCCGGAAGGAGGCGCAGTAGAGGTCGACCATAGCCCGACCCATCGCAACCAGCTCCCGCACCCCGGGCAGGTTCTCTAGCCGGCACAGCGTCGACTGGGAGGCCAGATCGCGACCCGAAGGCAGCGCATCCTGGGCCATCTTGAAGGCTGGATCGCAGCGCAACCGGGTGGCGTCGTTGCCATCCTCATAGCCGGCCGCAATCATCTTCATGCGGGAGCCGATCATATCGGCCACGCTGTGGACGACCTGGTCCGGGCAGCGCGGATCGTCGATGCAGCGCGCCAGACGGTCAGCCACACGCAGCCGTTTCTCCACCTCGGCCAGAGCGAGAACCCCACCGTTGGACGACAGCATGCCGCCGTCGAAGCGGGCAACGACCGCCTTGCCGCCGACAGATGACAAAC
>NZ_RZSR01000133.1:0-9031 GCF_004023265.1 Mesorhizobium sp. M1A.F.Ca.IN.020.06.1.1 | reverse complement strand
GAGCGGGATCAGGCCTTCGCGCAAGCGGCCGTGATTGACGACGGCGACAATGCCGCTTTCGGGGGCAGCACGGGCTTCGGCGCGCAAGGTCTCAATCAGGGTCATGGACAAAATCCGTGCTCGTTTTGCTGCGCTCTTACCAGATCACCGAACAGAAAACCCCAGCCGCAAGCGGCCGGGGTTTTGGTCCAGCAAAGAACGTTGGATGCGTTATTTCCTGGCGAGCAGGTCGCGGATTTCGGTCAGAAGCTGGACATCCGCCGGCGGCGGCGCCGCGGCAGGCGCGGGCTTCTCTCGCTCCAGCCGCCTGCGCAGATTGTTCACCGCCTTGACCATCAGGAAAATGATGAAGGCGAGGATCAGAAAATTCAGCACGACGGTGATGAAGCTGCCATAAGCGAAAACGGCGCCCTCTTTCTTGGCTTCGGCCAGCGTGGCCGAGTGCACATTGGAGGACAGCCCAAAGAAGTAATTGTTGAAGTCAAGCCCGCCGAAAATCGCGCCGATGATCGGCATGATGATGTCATTGACCAGCGAATCGACGATCTTGCCGAAGGCGGCGCCGATGATGACGGCGACGGCCAAGTCCATCACATTGCCCTTGGAGATGAATTCCTGGAATTCTTTCAGCATCCGACCCTCCTTGCCATAACGGGCCGCGCTGCCGCCCCGGCTCTCCGGCGCCGGCCCCGAAGCCACAATAACAAAAACCCCCAGTTGCAAAACCGGAAAAAGGTCGGAGCCGCCGGTTTGTGCCTAACCGGTTCGCGCTTCTGGGCGTCACCAAGCACCTATGCGCCGAAAGCCGCGGTGGACTTGGCGTCAAAGCTGTGGTTGCGTTTGATAACCGGACGAGCAGCCGGTCAGGAAGGAAGTTCGAACCGTGCAAGGCTGGTTCGTCGTCATCATCGCGATCGCCTATGTGACGCTGCTTTTTGCCATCGCCAGCGTCGGCGACCGGCGCTCCGTGGCAGCCGGACTCGGCCGCGCACGGCCCTCCATTTATGCGCTCAGCCTCGCCATCTACTGCACCTCCTGGACCTTCTTCGGCTCGGTCGGGCTCTCCTCCGAGCGGGGTCTCGAATTCCTCGGCATCTACACCGGCCCGGTGCTGGTCTTCGTGTTCGGCTTCCCGCTGCTCAACCGCATCGTCCGGCTGGCAAAGAGCGAAAAGATCACCTCGATTGCGGACTTTCTCGGCGCCCGCTACGGCAAGAGTTTTGCCGTCGCGGCGATCGCGACCCTGATCGCCACGGTCGGCGCCGTGCCCTATATCGCGCTGCAGCTCAAGGCGATCTCCGGCTCGGTCAGCCTGATGATCGAGCACTATACGGGATCGCCGCCTTCCTTTGATCCTTTTGTAAGCGACATCTCGCTGGTGGTGGCGATGCTGCTGGCGCTGTTTGCGGTCCTGTTCGGCACCCGCCACGCCGACGCCACCGAGCACCAGGACGGGCTGGTGCTGGCGGTCGCGGTCGAGACGGTGGTCAAGCTCGCCGCCTTCCTCGCCATAGGCCTTATGGTCACGTTTCTCATCTTCGGCGGCCCCGGCGACATGCTGGCGACGCTCGGGGCGAATGCCGAGGTGCGCCAGGCGATGGGCTACAACACGTCCTTGGTCACCTGGCTGGTGCTGACGACCTTGAGCGGCTTCGCCATCCTGATGCTGCCGCGCCAGTTCTACGTCACCATCGTCGAGAATCGCAGCGAGGCCGAGCTGCGCACCGCGACCTGGGTGTTTCCGCTCTATCTCGTGGCGATCAACCTCTTCGTCCTGCCGATCGCCTTTGCCGGGCTGTCGCTGGTCGGCGCAAGGACCAGCAGCGACCTCTACGTCCTGTCGCTGCCGCTATTCAGCGGCCACGACGTGCTGGCGATGATCGCCTTCATCGGCGGCCTGTCGGCGGCCACCGCCATGGTCATCGTCGAGAGCGTGGCGCTGTCGATCATGATTTCCAACGACCTCGTCATCCCGCTGTTCGTGCGTCGATTGCTCAAGACCACTTCTTCGGAGAACGAAGACTGGTCGACGCTGATCCTGAACGTTCGGCGAGCGTCGATTTTCATCATGCTGTTCATCGCCTTCCTCTATTACCGCGAGAGCACCAACAGCGCGCGGCTGTCCTCGATCGGGCTGATGTCCTTCGCAGCGATCGCGCAATTCGCGCCCGCCCTGGTCGGCGGGCTGATCTGGCGCCGCGCCAATGGCCGGGGCGCCGCGCTCGGCATGGTCGCCGGCATCGCGGTCTGGGGTTACACGCTGCTGCTCCCTTCCCTCGTCGGTCCCGGCTCCGACTTTGTCGTCCATGGACTGTTCGGCTTCGAGGCGCTGAGACCCCAGGCGCTGTTCGGCACCGTCGGCGAGCCGCTGAACCACGGCGTGCTGTGGAGCCTGTCAGTCAACACGCTGTTCTTCGTGATGGGTTCGCTGTCGCGCGCATCGGTGCCGCTGGAGCGCATCCAGGCGGCGATCTTCGTGCCGCGCGAGGCGGGGCCGATGCCAAGCCTGCGCCGCTTCCGCACCGCGGTCACGGTCAACGACCTCAAGGACACGATTTCCCGCTATCTCGGCGTCGAGCGCACCGAGCGCTCCTTCCAGTCCTTCGAGAAGAACGCGAACGTCTCCCTGCACGGCAAGGAACAGGCCAGCATGGACGTCATCCGTTTCTCGGAGCAGTTGCTGGCGAGCGCCGTGGGCTCGTCGTCGGCGCGGCTTATCCTGTCGCTGCTGTTCCGCCGCAACGACCGCGACTCCACGGATGCCTTCCGGCTGCTCGACGACGCCACCGAGGCGCTGCAGCACAACCGCGACCTGCTGCAGATCGCGCTCGACCAGATGGAGCAGGGCATCACCGTCTTCGACCGAGATTTGCGGCTGATCTGCTGGAACCGGCAATACCGGGCGCTGTTCGACCTGCCCGACGAGATGGGCCAAGTGGGCGTGTCGCTCGACCAGATCCTGCGGCATCTGGCCGAGCGCGGCGATATCGCCGCCGACCAGCGGGTGACGATGCTCAACCGGCTGACCAGCTTCGTCGGTCCTTGGCAGATGGAGCTCAGGACCAGCGGCCGCATCCTGGAGCTGCGTTCCAACCCGATGCCCGACGGCGGCATCGTCGCCACCTATGCCGACATTTCCGGCCGCGTCGAGCAGGACCTGGCGCTGAAGCGGGCCAATGAATCGCTGGAGCAGCGGGTCAGGAGCCGCACCGCCGAGCTCACCCGCGTCAACGAGGAGCTGGCGCAGGCGCAGATGCTTGCCGAGGAGGCCAATCTCAGCAAGACGCGCTTCCTCGCCTCCGCGGGCCACGACATCCTGCAGCCGCTCAACGCCGCCAGGCTCTATTGCTCCTCGCTGATCGAGAAGGCCGGCAAGGGGCCGGCCGGCAGGGCCGCGACCAACATTGAATCCTCACTGGAATCGGTCGAGACCATCCTCGGCGCGGTGCTCGACATATCGCGGCTCGACGCCGGCGCGTTGAAGCCCGAGGACACCGCCTTCAGCCTCGGCGGGCTGCTTGGCCAGATCGGCAACGATTTTCGCCCGCTCGCCGCCGAAAAGAAGCTCGGCCTGAAAATCATGCCGTCGTCGCTCGGCGTGATGACCGACCGCAATTTGCTTCGCCGGCTGATCCAGAACCTCGTTTCCAATGCGATCAAATACACGCGCGAAGGCCGCATATTGGTCGGCGTGAGAAGGCGCGGCGAGCTGGCCGAGATCCAGGTGATCGACACCGGCATCGGCATTGCCGCCGACAAGCTGAACACCGTCTTCCACGAATTCACCCGGTTGGACGAGGGCGCTCGCGAGGCCGAAGGCCTTGGCCTTGGCCTTTCCATCGTCGACCGCATCGCCAGGGTTCTCAGGCTCGAGATCCGCATCTTCTCCAGCCCCGGCAAGGGCACGCGTTTTTCCGTCATCCTGCCGGTCGCCGCGATCGCGGCGCCGCCGCGCGAGACGGGAAAGGCCTCCGCGCGCGCGCCATCCTCACTTGCCGGACTCAATGTGCTGTGCATCGACAATGACGCGCGCATCCTCGACGGCATGCGCCTGCTGCTCGAAGGCTGGGGCTGCAGCGTCGAGACCGCTTCGGGATCGCAGGACCTGATGCGCCCGGGTGCGGCAAGGCCGGATGTGGTGCTCGCCGACTATCATCTCGACGGCGGTACCGGGCTCGACGCCATCGCCAGGCTGCGCGCCGCCTACGGCAAGGATCTGCCCTGCGTGCTGGTCACCGCAGACCGCTCCAGCGAGGTGCGCACTGCTGCTGGTCTGCTTGATGTGCCGGTGATCAACAAGCCGCTGAAGCCTGCCGTGCTGCGCTCGATGATGGCGCGCGTCAGGGCACTGGCGCCCGCGGCGGAATGATCAGCTCACCGGCTGCAGCGGGTCGCCGCCGATCTTGGAAAGCTGGATGACCGCCTGGGTGCGGCTGTCGACGCCGAGCTTCTGCAATATAGCCGAGACATGCGCCTTGATGGTGGCTTCGGAGACGCCGAGCTCATAGGCGATCTGCTTGTTGAGCAGGCCTTCGGCCAACATGCCGAGCACCCTCGTCTGCTGCGGCGTCAGCGCCTGCAGGCGCTTGATCAGATCGGAAATCTCCGGGTCGCGCTCGACGCCGAGCTCGATGCCGGCGGGTGCTGCGATATCGCCGGCAAGCACGGTCAGGACGGCGCTGCGTATCTCCTCCATGCTTGCCGATTTGGAGATGAAGCCGGACGCGCCGAGATCGAGCGCGCGGCGGATGGTGGCTGGATCGTCATGAGCCGACACCACCACCAGCGGCACCGAGGCATGGATGCCGCGCAGCGAGATCAGTCCGGACAGGCCGCTGGCGCCCGGCATCGACAGATCGAGCAGCACCATGTCGATGTCTTCATTGGCGACGACCAGCGCCTTGGCGCTTTCGAAATCGCCGGCCTCATGGATGGCGGCGACGTCGCCTATGCCGGCGAGCGCTTCCTTCAGCGCGCCGCGAAACAGCGGATGGTCGTCGGCAATGACGAAAGTGTGGCCCGACGGCAAATACTCCTCCCCGGATCCCATTGCTGACTGAGTGCTTTCTTAGGGGATCGGAACGATTATGCGGCGGCGCGGCGCGTTTTCAAGCAGCAAAGGCCGCGCGCGCAGGCTTTTTCCCGGGAGCTCAGGTCTTTTGCGGGCTGGGCTTTGCGCCACCGTCGCCTTCCTGCCTGTCGATGTCCTTGACGATATCCATGAAGCTGCGGAAGAAGCGCTCCATGTAGCTCATCGTCTTGTTGAAATCCTCCTCGCTCGGCAGTTGGGACTCCAGCCGGGCCGAGAGCGAGTTCTCGAGCTTCGCGACGCGCTCGTCGAGTGCCTTCACCGTGCTCTGCAGCCGGTCGATCTCGTCCTGGAAGGCGGAGCGCTCGTCGGCGGCCAACTTGCAGACGAGCTGGCCGGAGCGCTCCTCGCAGATCGACATGGCGCCGGTCTGGGTGTCCATGCGGACATAGCCGTTGGCGGACTTTTCGAGCCGATAGCGGTCCGTCTCCTCGGAATAGGCCGATGCGGCGACCAGCGAGCAAAGCGCCGCCGGGATTAGAATGTGCTGCAGACGCATGTTATCCTCCATGAGCCGTTGTGCGAACAATATCACAGGTTTGCGCCTGAAATGGGGAAGAGTTCGCAAGCACCCTTTCCCCCATGGATCGTTCGGACTATAGCGCGCCAATGTCTCAGTTTATCTACAAGATCGCGCCTGAAGCCATGTGGCGCGAAGCGGAACGGAACGGCCGCTTCACCGGGGCGCCGATCGACATCGCCGACGGCTTCATCCACTTTTCCACCGCAACTCAAGTGCGCGAGACGGCGGCCAAGCATTTCGCCGGCCAGGCGGACCTGCTTCTCATCGCTGTCGACGCGGCAAAGCTGGGCGACGCGCTGAAATACGAGGTGTCGCGCGGCGGCGCCCTGTTCCCGCATCTCTACGCCGCGCTCGCCCTCGACGCCGTTCTCTGGGTGAGGCCGTTGCCGCTCGGCGCCGACGGCCACGAATTCCCGCCGCTGGAGGACGAATGAGCGTGCTCGACCGGATCGGCCAAAAGCTGCTTTTCTCGTTCGACCCGGAAACGGCGCATGGCCTGTCGATCGCGGCTTTGCGCTGCGGCCTGCCGGCCGCCTCGCCTCCCCCGCGCGACGCGCGGCTCGAGGTCAGCGTCTGCGGGCTCGATTTTCCGAACCCGCTCGGCATGGCGGCCGGCTACGACAAGAACGCCGAAGTGCCGGACGCGCTGCTCAAACTTGGCTTCGGCTTCGCCGAGGTCGGCACCATCACGCCGCTGCCGCAATCGGGCAATCCAAAGCCGCGCATCTTCCGGCTGACCGCGGACGAAGCGGTGATTAACCGGCTCGGCTTCAACAATGAAGGGCATGGGGCCGCCGAAAGACGGCTTGCCGCGCGCAAAGGGCGGCCGGGTATTGTCGGCGTCAACATCGGCGCCAACAAGGACAGCGCCGACCGCATTGCCGACTATGAGCGCGGCGTCGCCCGCTTCGCGGCTCATGCCAGTTATCTGACGGTCAACATCTCCTCGCCCAACACGCCGGGCCTGCGCAACATGCAGGCGCGCGAGCAACTGGGCGAACTCCTGTCGCGCGTGGTGGCGGCGCGCGCGGCTGCGTCGGTTCAGCCGCCCATCTTCCTCAAGATCGCGCCGGACCTCGTCGAAGCGGAACTGGAAGACATCGCCGCCGAAGTCATCGAGAAAAAGATCGACGGGGTCATCGTCTCCAACACGACGCTTGCCCGGGTCGGGTTGCGCAGCGCAAGTCTGGCCGGCGAAGCCGGCGGGCTGTCAGGCAAGCCGCTTTTCGAGCGCTCGACGGCGGTACTCGCCCGGATGCGCAAGCTGCTCGGCTCACAAGTGACGATCGTTGGGGTCGGCGGCGTCGACTCGGCGGAAACCGCGCTGGAGAAGATCCGCGCCGGCGCCGATCTCGTCCAGCTCTATACCGGCATGATCTATGCCGGCCCGGCGCTGCCTGGCCGCATCGTTGCCGGCATGGCGCGGTTTGTGGAGCGCGAGCGGCTTGGCTCGATCCAGGATTTGCGCGACTCGGCTTGCGAGCGCTGGGCTTCAAAGCCGATCAGCTGAATGCCGTGCGCATCCTGAGCCTCAGCACCGCAAGCAGGCTGAAACCCCGCACCAGCAAAAAGACGTGCAGCGCGGCCCATAGGCCGTTGTTGCCGAAGGCGGGTGCCAGCGTGATCAGTGCCGCGGCGAAGGCCAGGAAAGACAGGAGCATCATGTTGCGCATGTCGCGCGACCAGGTGGCGCCGATGAAGACGCCGTCCATCTGAAAGGCGAGCACGCCGCTCAGCGCGGTGAAGGCCGCCCAGGGCAGATAAGTGTCGGCGACCGCGCGGACTTCCGGAGCGGTCGTCACCATCGCCACCAGCTGTGCGCCGGCCGTCAGCAGGATAAGACTGGCGGCAGCCGCCAGGCCAACGCCCCAGATCAGCGTCAGCCGGACAGCTTGCCGGAAAGGGGTGGCCGCATGCGCGCCGATGGCGCGGCCTGCCAATTGCTCGGCTGCGGTGGCAAATCCGTCCAGGAAATAGCCGGCGACGAGGAAGAAGTTCATCAGCACGGCGTTGGCGGCGAGCGTCACCGTGCCAAACTGCGCGCCCTGCCTGGTGAACAGCGCGAAGGCGGCAAGCAGCGAGAAGGAACGGATCATGATATCGCGGTTGAGCGACAGCATGCGCAAGTAGGCCGGCAGGTCGAGGATGCGCCGGCGTGACGGCCGCTCCAGCTTGCGGAACCGCCTCAGCACGATGGCAAGGCCGAGCATCATGGCCAGGAACTCGCCGGTGACGGTCGCCCAGGCAACGCCCGCCACGCCCCAGCCGAGCTCGAGGCCGAGCAGGAAGCAGAGCAGGATGTTGATGCCGTTGAGCACGGCCTGCAACATCAGCCCTATCCCGCCCTCGCCACGCCCCAGAACGTAGCCCAAAATGGCGTAGTTGATGAGCGAGAAGGGCGCGGCAATGAGCCTGATGC
Source organism: Mesorhizobium sp. M1A.F.Ca.IN.020.06.1.1 (assembly GCF_004023265.1). Taxonomy (NCBI): domain Bacteria; kingdom Pseudomonadati; phylum Pseudomonadota; class Alphaproteobacteria; order Hyphomicrobiales; family Phyllobacteriaceae; genus Mesorhizobium; species Mesorhizobium sp. M1A.F.Ca.IN.020.06.1.1. Next base: position 1,000 of record NZ_RZSR01000133.1, on the reverse strand, counting down.
GGATATAGACCGACATCGCCGCGCTGACACGCGGCTCGGCGCCCATGAACCACTGGCCGCCTATCGCAAACAGCGGCGCAAGTGCTGCAAGCACCACGCCGGCGACGACCGCGATCAGCACGGCCCGCCAGAGCACCGCCTGCTCCTCCAGCGGATCGCCGCGTCCGAAAGCCTGAGCGACGAGGCCGGTGGTGCCGGAGCGCAGGAAGTTGAAGGTGGTGAAGACGACGTCGAAGACCAGCGCGCCTGCCGCCAGTCCGCCGAGAAGAGCCGCATCGCCGAACTGCCCGATCACCGCGGTGTCGACGATGCCGAGCAGCGGCGTCGTCAGATAGGCAAGGGTCATCGGCACAGCGATCGCCAGCACCGACCGGTTGGTGACGATGAAGGTCCCGGCGTTGATGTGGGTCGCACCCTTGTCCAAGGATTGCTGCCTTGCTCATTGCGGCTTGCTAGAACGGCCGATGTGCCCCAGTTTGCCGCTGCCGCGCAATCGCCATCGGGTGACGGCCAACCGAATTCCAGCTCTGGCGCAGGCCGCCCCATCATGCCTTTGCAGATCGTCCACCATCCCGACTACGACGCCGGCTTTGCCGTCAATCACCGCTTTCCGATGAGCAAATATCCGTTGCTGATGGAGGCTTTGCACAGCCGCGGGCTGGCAGCAGCGGGAGCGCTTTCGATGCCGGAACGGGCGCCGGCGGCGTGGCTCAAGCTCGCGCACGAGGCCGGCTATGTCGACGAGGTGCTCGCTTGCGAGGTGCCTGAAAAGATCGAGCGCGAGATCGGCTTCCCGGTCAGCCAGCGCGTGTCATTGAGAGCGCAGCTAGCAACGGCAGGCACGGTGCTGGCGGCGCGGCTGGCGCTGAAACACGGCATAGCCTGCAACGCCGCCGGCGGTAGCCACCATGCCAGGCGTGCCCAAGGCGCGGGCTTCTGCACCTTCAACGACGTGGCCGTGGCTTCCCTGGGCCTGCTTGCGGAGGGCGCCGGCGAAAAC
>NZ_RZSR01001331.1:0-1209 GCF_004023265.1 Mesorhizobium sp. M1A.F.Ca.IN.020.06.1.1 | reverse complement strand
CGTCACCGCGTCCAGCACGCGCTGCGAATGGCCGTGCGCGGTGTCGATGACCAGAAGGTCGACGCCGGCATCGATCAGGCGCTCGGCGCGCTCGAAGCCGTCGTCGCCGACGCTGGTGGCGGCCGCGGCGCGCAGCCGCCCCTGAGCGTCCTTGGTGGCGTGCGGGTTGAGCTGCGACTTCTCGATATCCTTGACGGTGATCAGGCCGACGCAATTGCCCTTGCGGTCGACCACCACCAGCTTCTCGATGCGATGCTTGTGCAACAGGCGCTTGGCCTCGTCCTGGTCGACATTCTCTTTCACCGTGATCAGGTTCTCACGGGTCATCAATTCGTAGACCTTCTGCGACGGATCGGAGGCGAAGCGCACGTCGCGGTTGGTGAGGATCCCGACCAGCCGGCCGACCGTATGACCGCCGGTGCCGCCGTTCTCGACCACCGGAATGCCGGAAATGCCATGAGCGCGCATCAGTGCCAGGGCGTCGGCGAGCGTGGCGTCGGGGCCGATGGTAACGGGATTGACCACCATGCCGGATTCGAACTTCTTCACCTGCCTGACCTGCTCGGCCTGCTCGGCCGGCGAGAAATTGCGGTGGATGACGCCGATGCCGCCGGCTTGCGCCATGGCGATCGCCAGCCTCGCTTCGGTGACCGTGTCCATGGCGGCCGAGAGGATCGGCACGTTGAGATCGATGTCGCTGGCAATGCGGGTGCGGATGTCGGTCTGGCCGGGCATGACCTCGGAATGGCCGGGCTGCAACAGCACGTCGTCGAAGGTCAGCGCCAGCGCGCCGGTGGACGTCTCGATGATTTTTGCCATGGCCAGTCCTTTTTGAATGCGGAAAAGGCGCTGGGCCGAAATGGCCAGCGCCGACTCTCATCTTCCCTTTCAGGATTGGCGCTGGCTGGTAACACGTCCCGCAGGAGATGAAAAGCCGATCGTTGCGAGACGCTTCAGGTTCCTATTCCGCACCTAGGAGAGCATCCAGCAGAGCGTGCCGCGGCGATGCAAAAGGATTGACGACGGTTACACCGCCCCAGGTAAAGCCATCCTGCAGATCTTCCGACAGGAGTAGCCGGCAACCCGTTTGCGAAGCAGTCGAAAGAATGACAGCATCCCAGATGCCGAAACGCTGGTCTGCCGCAAGATCGACAGCCTTCATCATCACTTCCGGCGTCGTTCCGGCAACCGCGAAGGCGTCGCTCCAGC
>NZ_RZSR01001330.1:0-1216 GCF_004023265.1 Mesorhizobium sp. M1A.F.Ca.IN.020.06.1.1 | reverse complement strand
GCCACAGGGCCGCGTGAAAGAAGACTATTTTGACCAATGAAAATCAGGCGGACCAGAACGGTTTCGCTACCCTTGGAATCACCGGCGCGCTGCTCAAGGCCGCCAATGCCGCCGGCTTCACGGATCCGAAGCCGATCCAGGTGCAGGCGATCCCGCCGCAGATCGAAGGCCGCGACATATTCGGCATTGCTCAGACCGGTTCGGGCAAGACGGCGGCTTTCGCGCTGCCGATCCTGTCGAAGATCATCGGGCTCGGCACGAAGCGCCGGCCAAAGACGGCGCGCGCGCTGATCCTGGCGCCGACACGCGAGCTAGCGGTACAGATCGAGGACACCATCAAGCTGCTCGCCAAGGGCGCGCACATCTCGACCGCGCTCGTGCTCGGCGGCGTCTCCCGCTACAGCCAGGTGAAGAAGATCGCACCCGGCGTCGATATCCTGATCGCCACGCCCGGCCGGCTGACCGACCTGGTGCGGGAAGGCGACCTCATCCTTGCCGATACCAAATGGCTGGTGCTCGATGAGGGCGACCGCATGCTCGACATGGGCTTCATCAACGACGTCAAGCGCATCGCCAAGGCGACCGCGCCGAACCGCCAGACCGCGCTGTTCTCGGCCACCATGCCGAACGAGATCGCGGAACTCGCCAAGGGCTTGCTGAAGGACGCCGTCCGCATCGAAGTCTCCCCGCAGAGCACGACGGCGGCCGAGATCGTGCAAAGCGTGGTGCTTGCCCGCACCAAGCAGAAGCGCCAAGTGCTGTCCAAGATGCTGGCCGACGAGGCGATGCGCTCGGTCATTGTGTTCTCGCGCACCAAGCATGGCGCCGACCGCGTCACCAAGGACCTTGCCCGCGACGGCTTCGACGCCGCAGTGATCCACGGCAACAAGTCGCAGAACGCGCGTCAGAAGGCGCTCAACGATTTCCGCGACGGCTCGGTGCGTATTTTGGTGGCGACCGATATCGCCGCGCGCGGCATCGACGTCCCAGGCATCAGCCATGTCGTGAATTTCGACTTGCCGGACGAAGCGGAGAGCTATGTCCACCGTATCGGCCGTACCGGCCGCAACGGCAGGGACGGCATCGCGATCACGCTTTGCGATCCATCGGAGAACGGCAAGCTGCGGCAGGTCGAGCGCATCATCCGCATGAAGCTTCCGGTCATTGCCGATCATCTCGGCAGTCCCGACCCGCAGCGCGATCCGAAGGAAAGGAC